>NZ_JAHHPM010000521.1 GCF_024606345.1 Endozoicomonas sp. YOMI1 | reverse complement strand
TTATTGCGACCAAAAGACCTGCACAGGCCAAGTCTAGCAGGGCTTGTTGCGTTCGATGCTTTTTATTTCAACTCTGGGGCAGCCTCTTGGCAGAGAGCCGAAAGCCCCGCCACTTCCATCTGATGAGAGCAGTGATTAAACAATAATTAATCTGTGTTAATCGTCTTGAATGCTTATGGTTGTGGTATCCGAACATCAGTCAGGCTTGTGCTGATTGATGTCCGGTTTTTACCTTTCTGCTTTGCCCGATACATCGCCGTATCCGCTTCCTCAAGTATTCTACCCAGAGAGTTCACATCTCTGGACAGGGCAGAAATACCAATGCTGACGGTTGTCGGCTGAATGTTCGCCCATTGATTGTTTTTTGCATGTTCACTGGCGATGGCACTTCGCATTCGTTCAGCCACATGAAATGCCTGCCAGGGCTCTGTATCGGGCAATAATGCAACAAACTCTTCACCCCCGTAACGCCCTAATAGGTCTTGATGCCTGAGAGACTTGCGGCATATAACAGCTGTCGTTTTAAGTATCTGGTCTCCGGCATTGTGACCCTGCAGGTCGTTCAGTTGTTTGAAGTTATCAATGTCCATAAACAGGGCGCAGCAGGGGCGGATGGGGTCAGTGCCAAGAGATGTCTCAATGATGCTCTCTGCTTCCTGGCAGAAGGCTCGCCGGTTCAGTAATCCGGTCAGTGGGTCAAGGTTGGCCTGCTGCTGCCAGAAGAGCGACTGTCGATTTGCCTGAAAGAGGGTGCATGCATGGTTGCTGATATCGCTGGCGGTTTGCCAGGTAGTGGCATTCCTGTGATATCTGGAGGGGGTCAGTACCATAAGTATTTTATTCCCGGCATCTATATTCAGTGGGAACAGCCAATAGATGGTGCCATACCGGTCTTTAAAATTAATTTTTGTTTCGATGCCTGAAGCGATGACGCTGAGCAAGTCGTCTTCGATCTCTGGAAGCTGCTTGGCTAAATTTTCAGCGGCTTTAGAATAGTCAGTGGTTTCTCCGGGGAAAAAGTGCCATTCATCCTGCTGGTGGCGAAACACCATAGCAGGAACGCCGGGTAATACTTCGGCGAAGGTGGTCAATACTTTCTGGATCAGCTCATTGTCGGAAAGTGGTGAGTCCGGGGTTTGCAGGTGCTCCCGGAGTGCTGACTCAAAGATACGCCGTTTTCTGCTGGCAGGGGCAATGGCATTAATCGATATGGCGTGGTTCAGGTTCTGTTGGTGACCGTACCAGTAAAACAGAGGCAGCAGGACTGCATGAAAAGAGAGGAGAATAAACTCAGGGTAGGTTGTCAGGCTTCCTGACTCTGCTTCGGTATACCATGACCATGAGAGTAAAATGAGCATGGTCAGTGCTGAAGGAAAAGCCACTTTTGCGGGACGAATGCCATTATAGAGACAGTAGGCGGTTGCCAACACAACCAAGGTGAAACTGGCCAGAAGTGCATAAGCAGCCAGTTTCAGGGGGGCCACTGATGCACTGCTTGCTGAGGTGATCCCATAAACCGCAAGAGCCATTGCAACGATGTTCAGTGCACGACTCAATCGGTCCGTTTTGGGGGTATAGACCGGTAGCAGTGCCAGGGTTCGATAGCTGGCAATACCGGTGACCAGCACCACCGCTGTTATCAGAATAAGCCAGTGGCCCGGCTCCCCCGGCCATGAGACAACACGAAAAATGTCGCCTTCCCACATCAGAATCATTATGTTGGCAGCAAGCACATGGCTGATCAGCAGATACAATGCCGGGGTTCGATTCCTGAGGGTCAGGGTAAAGATGAAAATCAAGGCAACGATCAGCAGCGTCTGAATCGAGCTGATGGCGGTTTGTTGTTCACTCAGCACTTCATAGTAGTTCAGAGATGGCCATAACTCAGGATTGAGCTGATTGAGCGCTACCGGATCATGACGTAGATACCAGGTTTTGGTTTCCCCGGGCTTGAGTATCAGCTTCATGGTGTTGGGCGCCATGCCTGACAGTGAACCATCAATGCCCATTTTTGTCAGTTGATATCCGTTGTTGACCGGGATAAAAACATCCAGCTTCTTATGGGGAACCTGGTGGAATACCATCAGCCAGTCATGGGGGGAGTAGGGTGACAGTTCAATATCCAGGCGATACCAGTTCAGGGGGCTATTTTCATTGGGGAATGAGCTTTTAAAAATGTCAGATGGTGGATTAACCGGCACGAGTGACAGGTCGGTAATGGCATCATCACCACTGAGGTAAATGGGCTCGGCAATTAATGAACCGGAAAGCGAAAGCCATAAAACCAAAAAAATCAGGCGAAGGCCGCTGGCAGGCTGATAGATGACCAGGCGCTTATGATTTTTTCCGGGTAAGTGTTGTCTTGGAAACAGCAATATCGTCTTCCCTAACGAGGATACAAGTTTCGGATCGACTGCCTGTTGTCCATTTATTGGGGATAGCAATTTAGCTTCCTCCTCCCTGGAGAAGCAGAGCGTTTAAGACATTCTTACACAGTCACAGGAGTTCTGTGAAGCGTTTGTGTTAGCTTCACAGGGGGCTTTTCAAACCTAGCTATCGTTGTCACAAAATGACGTTGTGGGTTCTAAGTAATTGCCCCAAAATGCTGCTGTGAAAAAGCAACCCGTTCTTCAATAGGCAGATCATGCTTTCGAAGGGATTCAATCACTTTAAGCCTGGGCTCAATCCCCTGGCCATTGGCAATCTGAATCGCAAGACCCGGTCTGGCATTGAGTTCCAGAATCAGAGGCCCAAGATTTTTATCCAGAACCAGATCGACACCCAGATAGCCCAGGTTGGTCATCTCGTGGCAGGCAGCAGACAGGCATAATATTTTATGCCAGTGAGGAACGTTGAGGGTTGAGAAATGGTGACCCGTATCCGGATGAAGGCTGACCGGCAAATCATGCTGCACACTTCTCAGGCTATTGCCGGTTGCCATGTCCAGGCCGACGCCGATTGCCCCCTGGTGCAGGTTTGCCTTGCCATCGGATTTTCGGGTGGCCAGGCGCATCATCGCCATGACCGGAAAGCCCCGGAAAACAATGACCCGGATATCCGGTACGCCTTCAAAGCTGTAGTCATTAAACATGGGGTCAGCGACGATCAGGCTTTCGATTACGGCAACGTCCGATTTTCCGCCCAGACTGTAGAGACCGCCCAGAATATTCGACACATCACGGCTAATGGCGTTAAAGGATAGACTTTCGCCGCTGGCCTTGACATATCGATCACCATCACGATCAGTAATCACCAGAATGCCTTTGCCACCACTCCCCTTGGCCGGTTTGATAACAAACTTCTCCAGTGGTTCAAGAATGCTCTTTAACTTGCGAATATCTGACTGGTATTCAATCACGCCAATCAGTTTCGGTACATCAACACCGGCTTTCTCGGCCATGCGTTTGGTGGTTAGTTTGTCATCCACCAGTGGCAGGAGGCGCCTGGGGTTATATCGAGAGATATAGTTCAGGTTGCGGCTGTTCATGCTCAGTATCCCGGACTCCCTGAGCCGGGAGGGTGTTGTTATTGCGTTTTTTGTCAGCGTGTTTTGCACAAAACTTGTTAACCATCCCATGGAAGCCGACCTCTACTTATCAGAATGAACCAGTGGGTAGAACCGCTTGAGTTCAAGCAGTCGATAGCCGGTGTACTGACCAAGCAGTAGAACAATGCCCAACAAGGTGAGCATGAGTTCAGGGAAGTTGAAGGTTAGCTGTTCAACAATGGGGTTGGACATCAACAGATAACTTATGGTTGCCACCAGAAGACTGCCGCCGCCTTCTTTCAATACATCGCCTGGGCCTTCTTCTTCCCAGAGGATGGACATCCGTTCAATGGTCCATGCCAGAATGATCATCGGGAAGAAAGTGACCGTCAGTGCCTGGGTGATGCCCAGCTTCCAGCTGAGAATACTCATAGCGGCCATGATAAGAATGACAACAATGATGACCGCCCCCAGCCGTGCGACCAATAGCATGTTCTGCTGGCTAAGGAAAGATCTTATCCATAGACCAATGGATACCAGGGATATGAAAATCACCAGTCCGGGTATTAATTGAGTTTGCAGGAAAGCCATGGCAATAAGCACCGGCATAAAGGTGCCGGATGTGCGCAGACCAACGACGATGCGCATGAATAGCACAATCAGTACCCCGATCGGTATCAACAGAATGATCTTAAAGGCATTCTGGACTTCCAATGGCAGGGAGTAGATGGAAAAGTCAATTAAGGCGGCACCATCCTGGGTTGCCTGAGTCAGTGCCAGCTCCCTGGTGGGGACATTCTGGGAAATAATAGAGAACTTGACGTCAGAGTTAACGCCGCCCATGACATCCAGGAGTGATTTGGCCCCGCGCTGCCAGAAAAAGAAGGCTTCAGGATTGCCAGCTTTACCGGTTTTGGGATCAAAGAGTTGCCATTCAGTGCCATCATACACCTCTATCATGTCCACAATGGGTTGTCTGCGACGGCCATCCTCCAGGTGAAGACCCCGGACAATGCGAGCGGGGATGTTACCCATATGGAGTAGATTGACCAATAAGTCCGGAAGCTTGACCCCTTCTTCCACCATGCCGAGTAGCATGCTGGTGTTCTGGCCGGGTTCTTTGGCATTAAACTGGCTGATCATGGTGCCGGCAAAACTGACCGGGTCTGCTGAACGTTCAGTCACCTGTTTTAACAGGCTTTTGGCAGCGGTTTGATAGGGCTCAGGAAGCACAGGCGCAATAAACGGTTCGGGCAGGTCATTCACGCTCGGGCTGATGCCAGGCTCCAGACGGATCTTAACCTTATAAAACAGATCCTGGCGACCATCCGCTTTGCGGATACTCCAGACCGCACGACGCTGACCGCCATCATTGGTCTGGTTAATACCATAGCCGGGTGAGGCAAAGGATTCATCGAGAATTCTTATATCGGACTGCTGATCCGGGAGGGTCAGACTTGCCTGGGCAGCCTGTCTCTGGGCTTTGAAGCTCACCCAGGCTTCAATACTCCAGACAGTAGAGACATCCTTGCCCAACAGCGGAAAACCCAGTGCAAAGTGTTTGTACAGGGTTAATCCCAGACCGGCGACAATCAGTACAGCAACCATAAGGCCAAGCTGAAAACGACCTTTCATTCTTTCCCTCGCTTTTAAACTGTCTATCTCAACTGAATCCGGCTAAAGGCTGCATGCTGTTGCGAAAGGCCTTAAAAAGAAGGGAACCACAAAGACGCAAAGTTTTTTCTGGACTCAGCAAATAAAAAAGGCTTCCTTTTATGTCTTTGTGGTTCAAGGTTTTATGCCTTTTGCTACACCCGCTCAGGGCTGTTTGGTATCAGAAGTGTATTCTCTGGATACATCCACAAGAGCGCGTTTCTCAAGGAAGCGGGCACCGATCAATGCTGGAAATTCATAGTTTTCCCGGCTACGCAAAGTGAATTGTGTCGGCACAAGGATGTCACCAATGCTGGCGTTCAACGTGATCACCGGGCGTCGTTCAGACTCTTCTCCGTGACGTTTGATCCGAACAAACCGGGTTACCGGTTCCTGCATGGATATAAGATCACCTGTCGAGTTTGCCAATTGGAAGCGAACCCAGTCTCTGCCATCTTTTTCGAAAAATTCAATATCCCGTGCATCAATGGATGAGGTCAGGGCACCGGTATCAATTCGAGCTTTGAGTACCGTGTCGGAATCAGGCAACATCATATGTTCAACAGCTCCCACTGTGACCAGGCCTTTAATGCTCACAGGTTTGATGATAGCCCTGGTGTATGACTTCTGGGTAACAGGAGCCTGGGCTTTACGTTTGTTGGAGCTGATCACCGTTTTAGTGGCAATATGCTTCTGATTGACGTCAATAATGGCCAGATCCTGCATGAATGTTCGCCCGATCAACAGTGGTGACTCAAAGTTGCTGCGATCAGTCAGTGAAACAGGCACTGACTGGGTAATGTCACCAATGGTTATGGTCATCATTACAATCGGGCGCTCCACAGATGGGAGCCCCGGACGCTTTATCCGGGTTACACTTTTGAGCGGCAGCTCCATAGGCTCAGTCCCTTTGGACGTACGATGCAGCTCAAACTTAACCCACTTTTTGCCATCACGCTCAAAAAACCGGATCTCTCTGGCATCCACGGAACTGTTTTCTGCTCCGGTATCCAGCTTTGCCTCCATTTTGAGGTTCAGGTTTGGCAGAGTGGCGGTTTCGTTGATGCCAAGAACGAGCAGGCCGTCCTGATGAGCCGGTGTCTGGATGGTCTGCTCACGAATGGTAATCGCATGGGTATCGGCAGGAGGCATTGTTTGTGCCTCCGGCCTTGATGGCACCATGGGAGGTTCCGACTTCTCCGGGACTGGAACGGGGTGGGTAATACGTGAATCGTCCCTGGCAGGACGCTCTTTATAAAAAGCTGTCTGGCATCCGGTTAAAATCATGGTTAAAACAAATAAAGCAGGCCGAGCCAAGTTGCGGAACATGTGACAAGCACTACGTTTTTGGGGGATTATTTAAGGTTCACGCATGTTATGCGTGCAGCCATGGCGGTTGCCTGTCGTCAACAAAACCGTAGAAACCTTGACAAAGGAGTCCGGTGATAGGGGCTGAAAGTATCGGCAACTAAAAGCGCGGAAGCTTACTTGATCTGTCTTCGCTTGCCAATTGTTAATCTTGACTAAATTCTGATAGAAGAATGGTAATGATTAATACAACCAGAGACGGAAGTAGCCAGACCATATGTACTTCATAGCCGGGAATCATGCTAAAAGGCTGTAAAACAGGCTGTAGCACGGCATAATCTTTTATGCGCAGAACATCAATGATACTGAAGGTGAAAATGACCGCCAGTGTGGCCCGGTAAGTCAGGACGGGCCTGGGTAGCCAGTCACGAATCAGCCCAAGGAAAATCAATGTTATGGAGATTGGATAGAGAATCAGCAGTACTGGAATAAAAAGATCAATAATCTCGTTTAACTCCATATTGGCAAAAAAGACACAGATAATGCTGATGATGGTGACGATGGTTCGATAGCTAACCCTTTCGAACATTTCGTCAAAGTACTCACTGGCGGCGGTGATACAGCCAATGGCCGTGGTCAGGCAGGCCAGGGTCACCACAGCCGCGAGCAGTGCTATCCCGGTTGTTCCGAACAGTGCCTCGGCATAAAGGGTCAGGATTTGCCCTCCGTTGTCCGGATCAGGGGCTACCTCCCGGCTGGTGGCTCCCAGGTAGAATAGAGAGAGGTAAACCAGGGCAAGTCCGACCGCTGCGATAATGCCGGTAATGATACTGTAATGAAACAGGCTGGACTTATCTTCAATACCATGGGATTTAAGATTGGTGATGATGACGATGCCGAACATAAGTGCAGCGAGGGCATCCATGGTCATATAACCCTCAAGGAATCCCTTGATAACCGGTGTTTCGGTATAATTACCCATGGCCTGTCCGGGAACGCCGAGTGGGGAAAAAATTGGCGAGAGGCCCAGAATGACCAGCAGGGCAATTAACGCTGGAGTAATCAGTTCTCCCACCGACTCCAGCAGCTTTCCGGGGCGAATAGACAGATACCAGGAGATGCTGAAAAAGATCAGGCTAAATATCAGCTGGCTGAGCTTGCCAGGTTCGGCCAGAAAAGGTGTGATTCCCACTTCAAAAGAGACCAGGGCTGTTCTTGGTACGGCATACAAGGGGCCAATGATCAGGTAAATGCAAGAACCAAGGGCAATGATCAGGGCTCTGGGCATTTCGCCACTGATTTCGTTGAATCCACCACCCACTCTGGCGATGGCAACAATGCCCAGTAGTGGCAGGCCTACGCCGGTAAGCAGGAAGCCAGCGGCGGCATACCACATATCCTGCCCTGCAAGTTGCCCCACCATGGGTGGGAAAATCAGGTTTCCTGCCCCGAGAAACATGGCAAATACCATAAACCCCATACCGACAATATTCTGTAAACTCAGTTTTTGCTTCATATTTTCAGTTTCCAGGATCCCCGATTATTGAAGTTTTACCGGGATCTGCTCCTTTTTTACCTTATTTAAATAGTCTTTCTGATGACCGATTGTGCTAACCAACTGCCTGCTATCAGTATGGACGCTATTTGTGAAAGTGGTAGCAGGGCAATCGATGAGCCCGAAAAAGCGCTACCTTCGGGGCGGAACATCAATCATTTAATGATTTCCCGGTGGTGCTGAACAAAGGTCATCATGGGGCTGATCATTGCTGATTTGTTGAAAACTTTCCTGTAACAGGCAGATCAGGGTTTCATGATCACCGGCTTCAAGGAAAACATCCGGGCTTTGGCACAGCCGTTTGTCCCAGAGCACTTCCATGTTGTAGGGCTCACCAAAGGGTGGAATGGCTCCGGGTTCGCAGTCTTTGAACCTGGAGTTAAGCTCATGCTCTTTGGCGAACTGCAGTTTTGAGTTGGTGATCTGGCTCACCTGGCGAATATTAACCCGGTTGGCAGCAGGTAAAATGGCCATCAGGTAGTGGTCAAGACTATCTTTCAGGACAACTGCCTTGGCCAGCTGGTGCAATGGAATCCGGGCGGCGATGGCGCTTTGCACGGAACTTTTGCTGGGTTGATGTCTGATGGTTTGATAGGGAATAGCCTGCTTGGCAAGGTAATCGTAAACTGTGTTGGCAATGCTCATGATAGAAATCACCCCAGTGAATTTTGGCTTGAGGTGAAAAGAGTATAGCCGCTGAATCTTTTATTTCAGGGGCTATCGGTGTTATTGCCCGGAAGCTGTTGCAAGCAAGAGCCCTTTTTAATTCAGGGAGAATTGATGATTGCCTGCAATCAATAGAACAGGTAGAACCTTGTTGCTACCTATTTTACCAAAGCTAATAAACTGGCCCCTAACCGACTGGATCAGCTCAAAAATGAAGGTTGGAGGAAAATAGAGCATGAATTTCTGGCAAGGCTATCGTCAGGATAACCTGTGGTTTCTGAAAATCTCAGCCTCTTAGATACTGACTGAAAAGTTCGGGCATAGTGAGGGCGCAGGAAATAAAGAATGCAGACCCTGCTTTGCACGGAGAAAAATGTTCTATCATAGCCAGCCTTTACGCTTAAAGAACAGGAAGGTGGCTAAAGCGCTCAATAGCATAAGTCCCAGCGCAATTGGATAGCCGTACTCAACCGAGAGCTCTGGCATGATTTTGAAATTCATCCCATAAATACTGGCAATCAGTGTCGGTGGCAGGAACATAACGGCTGCCACTGAGAAAATCTTGATAATTTTGTTCTGTTCAAGATTGATGTAGCCCATGGTGGACTCCATCAAAAAATTGATTTTCTCGAACAGGAAGCCAGTGTGTGGTGTCAGGGATTCAATATCCCGAAGCATATCCCTGATACTGTCTCTCTGTTCATCATTGAGCATATGATTGCATGCACGCATCAGATAACGAAGTGAGCGCTGGGTATCCAGCAGATTCAATCTGACTTTGCCATTCAGGTCCTCCTGAAGTGTGATGGTGCGCAGCTGCTCATCAACATCTTTATACTGCTCTGATAGGGCATTCTGGCTGACTTCTTCCAGATCCTCGTAAACTTCTTCCAGAGTGTCAGCAAGGTATTCAACCTTGGCATCAAAAAGCGCAATGATAACTTCCAGAGGCGTTGTTGCCTTGATATGTTGGGTTTTAAGGTGTTTGCGCATAAGCCTGAATAAACCGGTAGGCTCATCCTGAAGGGTGATCAGTTTGTCGGGCCTGAGGTTGAAAGCGACGTTAATATTTCTCAGCTCGTGACCAGACCGGTGGGGAAACAGGGAACGAATATGAATACCACTTTCGGTTTCAAAGTAGCGGGAGGAGATTTCAATTTCACCCAGTTCTTCTTCAGGCAGGCAGCCGGGGTAGTGGGTTGTTAACCATTGGTGCTCATCACTGTCCGGCTCGGTTGCTTCCAGCCATATAGTGCCCTTGGCCGACGGAAAATCTGGCGTAACCCGGTCAATGGAAAATTGATTATCCTGAGCGCTATAGGCAAAGATCATAATTACTGCCTTATTGATAACGAAATAGCAGGAATGTGCCAGGCGCTAATAACCTGTCAGGGGTAGTATAAGGAAAGTTACGGGGCTCAACGCCCAGATTCCGAGGGTGTCGCTACACCCGTAAAAACGGTCTTGATGGCAGAAAGCACAGGATTTTTAAGGTGTAATGGCATCATGACTTGAAGCTTTACGCAGTACACGGATTAATGCATTGCATATCTCGTTACAGCACGCAGCCTCCTGAATGGCTTCACCATTACGGTCAGCAATGATAAAACTGTCTTCGACCTTTTCCCCAAAGGTGGCGATTTTGGCACCGTGCACCTGCAGATTCAGACTGGCAAAGGTTTTGCCGATCAGGGTAAGCAGTCCGGGGCGGTCTGTTGCGGTAATATCAAGCACCGTGTGCCTGGGCTCAATCTGGTTGCTGATCAGCACCACGGGTTCCCGGTTAAAATAGCGCAGTTGTCGTGGCGTTCGACGGCGAATGAGATCAGGGAATCTGTCCGGTGCCGCAAGGGTATTCTGCAGGTGAGTCTTGATGTCCAGAATCCGTTCGGCATTGGGACCGATGGCAGAGCCATCTTCTTCAAGCACGGTGTAGGTATCAAGGCTGTAGTTGCTTCTGGAGGTAATGATACGGGCATCCTGAATGGCCAGTCCCAGCTGATGAAATGCCGCTACCGTAGCGGCGAACAGGTTGGACTGGTCATGGGTATAGACAAACACGCTTGAGCCCTGGTGCTCATAACCATCAGCAATTTCCGGAATCATGATCAGCGGCTTTGCCGAGTCATGCTGGAGAATACCTTCGGTCTGCCAGCTGATTTCATCACTTTGGTGACGAAGAAAATATTCATCATTAAACTGATCCCAGAGATAGGATATGTCTTCCTCTTTCAAGCCTTGCTCGATTAACAGCCCCATTGCCCGTTGCTTGGTGTTGGCGATCTGCTCATTCATCTCGGGCAGATTATCGACGCCCCGTTTCAATAGCTGATGGGTTTGCGAGAAAAGCTGTTGCAACAAAGAGGCTCTCCAGCCATTCCAAAGCCCGGGGTTGGTGGCATTAATATCCGCTACCGTGAGGAGGTAAAGGTACTTCAGTCGTTCCCGGGTACCGACACGTCGGGCGAAGTCCTGAATCACTTTTGGGTCGGACAGATCTTTTTTCTGAGCGGTGACCGACATGGTCAGGTGTTCCTGCACCAGCCAGACAATCAGCACTGTATCTTCTTTATTCAGGCCATGAACACGACAGAATTGCTGAGCATCCACGGCACCGAGCTGGGAGTGATCTCCTCCACGGCCTTTACCGATATCATGGTAAAGGCCTGCCAGATAAAGTAATTCCGGTTTGGGAATTCTATGGATGATTTTCGAAGCGATGGGAAACTTCTGGCGGCTTTTTTGATAGGAAAAACTTCGCAGGTATTTTATCAATAACAGGGTATGGGCATCGACTGTGAGTGTATGGAAAAGATCATACTGCATCTGTCCTATGATTCGACCAAACTCCGGAAGGTAGCGACCCAGTATGCCGTAACGGGCAAGCCTTCTTAACGTTGCTGTTAATGCATAGGGGGCACGCATGAGTTCGAGAAACAGCCTTGTGCATCTTGGGTCTTTGCGAAAGGTACTGTCTACCAGGTGGCGGTAATCCCTTAGCAGCCGTATGGTTTCAGCGGTTGGTCCCTGGATTGTCTGGTCCCGGGTGAGCAGTACAAACATTTCCAGAATAGCGGGCGGGTGTTCGGCAAAAACTCTATCGTGGACGGTTTCAATATAGTTATTGCATACCTGGAAGCGTTCATTAATGGCATGCACTTCCTGAATGATTCCGGCGCTGAGGATGTCGTCGTCAAAATGCTGCAGAAGCAGGTCTTTTAGCTGGCTGACAATCATGACCGTGCGAAAGTAGCTCTGCATAAACTGCTCTACCGCCAAAGCGCCTGTGTGGTCGTGATAACCAAACTGGCTGGCCAGCGTTCGCTGGTGGTCAAACAGCAGGCGATCTTCTCCCCGTCCTGTCAGGGAGTGAAGTGCCCAGCGAATTTTCCAGAGAAATGCCGTGCACCTCTGCAGTTGCTGATATTCAACATTGCTCAGGAATCCAAGCTCCAGAAGCTCAGCGAGATCATGAGTTCCATAGTGCCGTCGGGCCACCCAGCCCAGCATATGCAGATCCCGAAGGCCGCCCGGTGAACCCTTGATGTTTGGCTCCAGGTCATATTCGGTATCATTATATTTACGGTGTCGTTTCCGTTGTTCTTCGAATTTTGCCTGAAGATACCGTTGACTGGGCCACATGTGCTCAGTGTCAATCATGTCCAACAGGTGTTCGTGCAGAAATGCCGGGCCGGATATAACCCTGGACTCTAACAGGTTGGTGATGATGGTCAGATCATGAGCGGCCTGGCTTGCACACTCATTAAGGGAGCGGACACTGGATCCGACTTTTAATCCGATATCCCAGAGTAAGGTCAGAAAACGTTCGATCGCATCCTGATGCTTATGGTAATGATCTTTTTCCAGCAGTATCAGAATGTCAATGTCTGATCCGGGGTGCAGCTCCCCTCTGCCATAACCGCCAACGGCCAGAAGGGCAATGGGACAGCTGTTACTCCAGTTCAGGTGTTCCCACGCCAGGCGCAGAACCTGATCCATCAACCATGCCCTGGCAAATACCAGTTGCTCTATATCCATACCATCCAGAAACCATTGATCCATTTTGGTGGTGGCTTCCTTAAGGCATTTTTTATAGGCCGGTATTGGGGTTTTGGAAATCGTTAAGTCTGCCCGGAACTGACTCTTATTGAAAAGACTGTTCTGAATAGAGGTTGGAATTTTCTGGAACGGATTGCTCATTATTAGAAGTTTTCTTCTTGTCGTTTGGTGAGCACTTCATAGCCTGTAGCGGTTACAGCAATGGTGTGTTCCCACTGGGCAGAAGGGCGTCGGTCTCTGGTTACCGCTGTCCAGCCATCGCCCAGTAGCTTGGTTCCTTTCTTGCCAGCATTGATCATTGGCTCGATGGTAAATGTCATGCCCTCTTTCAGAACGCAGTCATTTCTGTCGTTATAACCTTCATAGTGGATGACTTGTGGGTCTTCATGGAAAACACTGCCAATGCCATGGCCACAATACTCTTCAACAACCGAGAAATGATTGCCGTGAGCATGTCTGGCAATCACACGACCGATATCGCTTAGACGGTTACCTGGCTTAACTTGCCCAATACCCAGGTAGAGACACTCCTGAGTCACCTGAACCAGCCTCTGGTTAAACGGTTGAACGTCACCAACCAGGAACATTTTGCTGGTATCACCATGGTAGCCATCTTTGATCACAGTGATATCGATATTAACAACGTCACCATTTCTCAGAAATTTTTTGTCACTGGGAATGCCGTGACAAACCACCTGATTGATGGAAATGCAGGTGGACTTGGGAAAGCCCGGTCTGCCGGGGGCTGCGCCGTAATTCAATGGAGCAGGGATTGCCTTCTGAACATTGACAATATAATCATGGCAGAGGCTATCCAGTTCACCGGTTGAGATGCCGGGTTGCACATGGGGTTCGATCATTTCCAGCACTTCAGCGGCCAGACGGCCAGCGATGCGCATCTTTTCAATTTCTTCAGGGGTTTTGATGGTTACATTCATTGTCAGGTCAGGCCGCTTAAAGATGCGAAAGTCAAAAGATGATCCTTTTTATTTTACCAGAATCCCCAAGCGAAGTATTAACATTATTGTATCCGCCTGGTGCCGCTGAGGTGTTGGAAATATTTATTTGTACCTGGTGAGTAGACCGGCGGAACTTCCCCGCCAGTCTCTCGTAAAACGGTACGT
>NZ_JAHHPM010000520.1 GCF_024606345.1 Endozoicomonas sp. YOMI1 | reverse complement strand
TCTGCCATCCTCGCTACGGGGTCGCCTAGACGGGCGCTATTCTCGGACAGCCTCCAAGTGCCGGCGGGCTATGTTATGCATATCATATAAAGACACTTCCCACGGTCTTCCGTGGGAAGTGTCTTTGTCTGTGGCTCTTGATTAAAACCGCAACGCTACAGGGCAGTTTCATTAACTCCGGAAGCATCTGTTTTGTTGTCCGCACTGAAAGACTCCATTTCGAACTCAGGCTTGCCATTGGCAGGCAGAGGAAGCTGTCGTGGAAGGCCGTCAGCGTCCTCTTCCTTGAAGATACAATAAGATGACTCATCAACAGGAAGGGACTGGTAGGTGTAATTCAAAAAGCCCTCTTTCACTCCTTCAAGGTTCACTTCTTCAACTGTCAATCGCGTCGGGTCAAAGTCACTTTTGTCAAGCTCGGCCAGATAACGCTTTTGCTGATAGTGGTGCTGATAGTGGGCGCGTATTTCTCTGGCAACTACCTTGGGTCCGGGGCACACTGCAGCAATGCCAGAAAATAGCATCTGGCCAGCAGGGTAGTAGTATGAGCCTAAAGCTGCATTTAATGACTGTTGATACAGGAACCTGGCGAAATAGCCAGAAGTAGTATGATTAACAACAGTCTTAACAGCCCAGGGGCCAAACTGTACAGCTGCACCCCCACCCAAACGCCCGGCCAGAAACATGGCCGTGGGTCGTGCAAAAGGTTCGATAGAGCTAGTAAGCCTCTTGACAGTTTGGGCTATTCCGTTATATATGGCAGAACCATTCATGGTTGATCTCCTTAAAAATTGTTTTGAACTATTGTTCTAGACTACGAGGTTTCGGAAAAGTTCCGCAAAAGTTGGCTTATGGGGCAAAAATAATAGTGGGTGATGTTGGAGGATGGGCCGGGACACATGAAAAGATAAGCCACCCTCTGTCTGTCTTGATTATACTGCGCAAGTATAAGTAACCGACCGGTTACTAATTCCAGATTATCACCATGATAAATTCTAACTTGGTTTATGATCTTCGATTGATGATTTAAAACCGCGCAACTTGCTGCAAGCTATAAATTGATATCCCGGAGATTGCTCCCGTAAACTATCGTAAATCAGGTGCAACCGCCCTGTTATATGCTCAATTTACTTGTTAGGTTGCCAGAAAGAAAAGTGTTTACATTTCTTTGACAATCTTTGATAAAAAGTTTCAGCGTAAACCGTGGCAGGTTTAGCAATCATTTATAAATCAGAGCAAAGGAGGTAGTAGTTATGGAAGTGGATTCTACAGCAGGCATTCGATCATCAGCTTTGCCTGGCATCTCTGAATCTGGAGAGCCTGATGACGGCCTGCAGAAAAAACACTGTTATGGCCGTTTTGCCTTAAAGAATGTTGGGGTTGACGAACAAAATTTTATTAAGCGCAGTTTTCGGCAAGAGGAGAGTAGTTGTTTTTACGGTAGTTTACCAAATCCGAAAAAAAGAGATATCAAGCCGGTAGTAATGGATGCTGTTCAGTCAAGAATAAATGAAACGAAAAGCGTTGTCAGTGAGGCAGGAAGGAAAATCAGCCAACTCTGCTTAGAGGTTCGGGAAAAATATCACCGTAAGGTTGACTCCGCTGGATTTCAATATTGCTGGAAAAAACTTGAAACAGTAGCCAGATCAGGCAGGAACATTAAATTCATCAGGTGTAGAGCTGATGAAAAAACAGCATTTCTGGGGCGAAAACACTTTCCCGGGTACCTGGTTTATTCCACAAGTAATGACTGTGAAAATGCTAATCATAAGATAATTATTAACGGTAAAAAGTTGAAATGTGGGATGCTTTCCAAACTTTATGCGGAAGGTTATATAGAAAGGGGTAAAAAAGGCTATGCCGATTGTGGCTCCACAGCACAATTGGAGAAGCGATTGCAGGAATTGGCGCTGTCTGATCCGGCATTAAAGTTCGATTGTACTAGCAAGCTACGAGGCAAGTGCACAGAAACTCACTGCTTTCAAGTGGATGACTTCTCCCTGGTATTAAATAAACTGGTGCAAAAATACTGGGATATGCCCTGTGGTGACAGTAAAGTCTTTATACTTAACGGTGGCCCACTCTCTTACAGAAAAGAGCCCGAGCATGCTGGCCATACAATGGTCTTGTGCCTGGAAAAGAAACCCCCGGGAATTCTGGTTATTCGGCATTGGGATCCTAACTGGACGTTTCTCGATCAGAAGGTGATCCTTGGTCATCCTGATTGTACCCCATTTCTAAAGCTTTCTGATCTTTATACATCTAATCAGGTAGATTGGTTTTTTTCTAATGGTGTAGGAAGTTTAACTTTATTCGAAGGTGAGTCAGAAGAGCTTAATGAGAATCTGTATTGGCATGCTCGACAAGGCCCTAGAGGTCACTGCGTATTTGAATTTAAAAATGGTATCTGGATAAGGCGTCAAGAAGAGAATACTTCTATGGCAGAAGGTGTTGAGTGTGTTGATAATGATACTATGAAGACCCTGGAAAATTGTATCTGGGCAATATTTGCTGATAAAACTAAATCGGAGGAACAGAAATATGAACTTCTGACGCACTTTATCGATTATACCCAAGAGTCGGGTTTAATAAAAAAGCTGCCATATTCATACTGGAAAGCGCTGGGTGTATCCTGGATATACCTGAAGTCAATTATGCAAGATCAAGATTTTGATGGCCAGCGATGGGAAAAAGAGTATTATTCATTTTATGATTACTTGCTGAAAGTTAGCAATGAATCCGAATCTGAATATCTTGCCAGTTCATTGCAGGTGGCTGTAAGTAATAATGACTGGACAATTTGTGAAGATATTATCCGCTCTGTGTTAATGGATCCCATTAAATCTGTCGAGGAAAAAAAGTTGATTTTACAGGCGGGGAGGTCAACAAATTGCTGGTTTTTTGAGGCCGTAATGAACGGTAAAAATCATACTACAGTACTTGCTTATGTTTATGAGGTTCTGCAAAGTGACTTGCCAGAAAGTATGAAAGTTGATCTGCTAGAGGCAAAAAGCAAGTTGGGTAAGCCTGTACTTGCTGAGATGTTAAAATATTTTAATTTTGTTCATTTGGCGCATGATTATGCTGCGATGATTGTTAATAGTAATATGGATATTCAATCAAAGAGGAAAATTTTATCAGTTGATCAGAGCTTACAAATGATAGAGTTACTGGAAGAATCGGTGAGCTGTGGTGAGGTTAATCAATTCAATCCTGATGAACTTCAGAAAATTAAAGAAAGTCTGAATGAACTGAAAAATGAACCAAATGGTTTTTGAGTGGTCTATTAATAATGACAGGAAAATTAAATTATAACTTTGAAGGAGTATATTATGGGATTATTAGATGTTTCACTTCGGGGTAAAGCAAGAACAGCTTTACCAGAATCGGATATTCGTCGTACGACCGACTTAGGACGTAGTAAGACCAACCCACAAATAGAGAAGTGGGCCCAGTGGTCCCAGTGGAGTGGCAGAAAAACAGGAAAAACAGACAGTTCTCTTAATAAAAACGTATATTTTGAGACTCGCGGGAGGGATAAGATGCCTCCTTCTCTTTCTGTTCGTTCTTACCAAGCTGAAAAAACTGCTCTACCCACTAAGGGTATGAGATCCACTGTTGCACACCCAAGCCGGTTATCACTCAAACCCGAGTTAACAAGGGCTCTGGAGAGTACAGCATATCCTTATGGTTCAGGTGCACCAGCTTACCTTGGTTCAGGTTCGTCAGCTTATCCTGGTTCAGGTTCTTCAGCTTTTCCTGTTTCAGGTGTACCAGCTTACCGTGGTTCAGGTTCGTCAGCTTATCCTGGTTCAGGTTCGTCAGCT
>NZ_JAHHPM010000519.1 GCF_024606345.1 Endozoicomonas sp. YOMI1 | reverse complement strand
ACGCAGAGCGCCAAAGGGAACGTCAAAGGGAGTATAGGCAGCGCCAAAGGGAGCGCTATCAGAATGATCCCGCTTATGCCGAGCGCCAAAGGGAGCTTCAAAGGGCGCGCAGGGAGAGAAATCAGAGAGTCAATCAATCGCAATCGGTTGAAACGGTCAACCCTATGGCAATAAGGATGCAGAGTACGAATCAAACGAACGAAAGCACTAATTAATCCTTTCCTAACGGTCATCGACTCTTGGGAGTTACTATAGATAAATTGAACAAGTTGTTTAATGTCCGGCTTTTTGTTCAAAAAATTTTTTGCCTTCTCTGAGTTGGCAGTTTATACCGTCACCCAGTCTTTGCTGCTTCGATGATAGCTTCTGGCAGGAGCGGCAGTATGTTTTTTCCGGCGTCATGGTAGGCAACTTTTATTATTTGGTTTGGCCGTACGCCCATAATTATACTATGTCAATGATCACATTGAATTCCATCAGCCTTTTAAGGTCTGGCAAGCTCCTTCTGGAGAATGCATCAACAATTATCCATTCCGGTCAGCACGTTGGCCTTGTGGGTGCTAATGGCTGTGGCAAATCAAGCCTGCTTGCGTTGCTTACCGGAGATTTGCAACCTGATAAAGGTGAGCTTGCGTTTGATAAGGGGCGTGGACTGGCGCATATGGCTCAGGAAATTGATGTCCTGGACCGTAATGCTGTGGACTATGTATTGGATGGTGATGTTGAGCTGCGCCGGATAGAGCAGGCGATTGCTGAGGCAGAAACCGCAGGAAAGCACGAAAAACTGGCCGATCTCCATGAGCAACTGCTGAGTGCTGATGGTTACACCGCCCGTTCCCGGGCAGAACAGTTGTTGCATGGATTGGGCTTCAATCACCAGGTACTGAAAAAAAATGTCCGTGATTTTTCCGGAGGATGGCGGATGCGCCTGAATCTGGCTAAGACCTTGATGTGCCCGTCAGACATCATGTTACTCGATGAACCCACCAATCATTTGGATCTTGATGCCATTGTCTGGCTTGAAAACTTTCTCAAGCGATACCCGGGAACGTTGCTGGTTATTTCCCATGACCGGGATTTTCTCGATGCCAGTACGGATCACACACTTCACATAGAACATCAGACACTGTTTCAGTACCGTGGCAACTATTCGGCTTTTGAGCACCTTCGCGCACAGCGACTGCAACAGCAGCAGGCTGCCTTTGAGAAGCAGCAGAAGCTGCGGGCTCATATGGAAAAATTTGTTGAGCGTTTCAGGGCCAAGGCGACCAAGGCCAAGCAGGCTCAAAGTCGCCTGAAGGCAATTGCAAGGCTTGAAGATATTTCAGCGGCCCATGTGGATTCACCATTCTCTTTTACCTTTCCGGAAGCCGATAAGATGTCTGCACCGTTACTGGTATTGGATACGGCTGAACTCGGTTATGGTGATAAGCCGTTATTAAAACTTAACATCAACATTCAACCTGGCAGCCGTATCGGTTTGCTTGGCGCGAATGGTGCTGGTAAATCAACCCTGATCAGAACGCTTGCCGGGGAATTGCCACTGATGTCGGGCAGGGTTCATCAGGGAGAGCACTTAAGTATTGGCTACTTCGCACAGCACCAGCTGGAGAGTCTGGATTTCAATGCCAGCCCTTTGCTTCATCTGCAAAGGCTTTCCCCAGAGGCCAAAGAGCAGACGTTGAGAAACTTTCTTGGCGGATTTGGTTTTCATGGGGATAAGGCCCTGGAGTCGATTCAAGGGTTTTCCGGGGGTGAGAAAGCGAGACTGGCCCTGGCGATCATTGGTTGGCAGAAGCCAAACCTGTTGTTGCTTGATGAGCCAACCAACCATCTTGATCTTGATATGCGTCTGGCCCTGACCATGGCCTTACAGTCATTTGAGGGGGCGGTGATTCTGGTTTCCCATGACCGTAACCTGATTCGCAGCACCACCGATGAGCTTTATCTGGTTCATGATGGCCGCATGGAAGAATATTCAGGTGACCTTGATGACTACAGCCAATGGCTGGTTCATCTTCGCTCTAAGGAACGTAATGAATCCCTTAGCGCCAGAAGCGTAGAGAATGGAGGGGAACCAGTCGGCTCTTCACAACAGAACGCACAACAGAAAAAAGACATACGACGCCAAGAGGCTGAAAGGCGCAAAGCACTAAGGCCTTTGAAGCAAAAAGCGGAGAAGCTTGAAAGTCAGCTGGAAGACCTGCAATCCTCACTTGCGCAGGTTGAAGAACGGCTCTCTGACCCTTTGATATACGAAGAAACAGCCAAAGAAAAACTGAAAGAGCTGCTAACCCGGCAAACAGCACTTAAACAGCAGGCTTTAGAAACAGAAGAAGCATGGATGGAAGCTTTGGAGGCCATCGAAAGCGCCGAAACCAACGGATAAAATTGTGGGGCATGGATGCCCCATAATTTTATGCGACCGCTTCCTGCTCGCTGGTTTCTTCCTCTGTTACGATATCCAGTTTACCCAAAAGAGCGGTCACACGTTCACCCCATGCGCTGAGTTCCTGCTTAAGCTGGATATTCTCTTCTTCAAGGCGGGTATTAGCAGACCTAAGGTCTTCTACTTCCATTCTTGACAGTTCCAGTTTGTCAATCAGGTTCTGGAGTCTTGATTCAAGCTGGCCTAGGGATTCAATAGACATAACGACATTTGCACCGAGAGGTCTGTGAAAAGTATTTAATAGTTTGCACTATTGCGGAAAGTTACGATAGCACGTTTTTATCGGTTTTGATCACAAGAGTTTACCGCTATTAAGAATACTTCAGTAAAGCCTGACTATACTAGGTTTAATTCAAGATAATCGTTGAATTTATCGGTACCAGTACGATGCATTTTAAAGCAGAGCAATCTGTTGCCTTGTGGGCTCATTCCGAATGAAGCTTCATTGCAGGATAGTCCTTCATAGGAAGACAAGTACCCAGAAGCCTGTTGCTTCGGGAGTTCCAAATGAGCAAGACTTCTCAGCCCTGTGCCAGAATTATTTCAGCCTTGAATGTTGAAGATGAGGCGATTCGGGCCTTCTATATTTCCCTGATCAACAATCAAAGTGTTGATGAATACATTAATGAACGACACCTGCACTTTTGCTCACGACAGGTTGAAGGTTACTTTTTGAGCCATGTCCTGGCTTTGACAGAACTGGCTTTGGAGTTACCTGTCGTCAGGCCGTGACGGTCTGGGGTTAGCCAGGGAATCGTCGGATATCAATCCCGGATAAGCTGACAAAAAAAAATGAAGACGATAAACTGCCTGCAATTTCCGCTGCTCTCGTCGTTTCTGTGAGAGCGCTCTTTAATGATTAATAACAAGATTGAAGCGCCATAGTGAACAATCTTCAGTAAAGCTAAGCGGATCGGGAAGAAGGCGCTTCCAGTGCGTTGTGCTATGGCCAAGAAAGAGAAACAGGAAGTTTATGCCTGAATTGATTCCTGCCGATTCGGTTGGTCTCGTAGCGCCCACGGCGATACCGTTTGATCAGCCCCTGTCGTTGAACTGTGGCGAGCAGCTGGAAGGTTTTCAGCTGATGGTTGAAACCTATGGTGAGCTGAATCAGTTCCGCTCCAATGGGGTACTGATCTGCCATGCCCTCAGTGGACACCATCATGCGGCAGGCTATCACAGCATGACAGATCGTAAGCCCGGCTGGTGGGATAACTTTATTGGCCCGGGAAAGCCAATCGATACCCGCCGGTTCTTTGTTGTCGCTCTCAATAACCTGGGAGGGTGTCACGGCAGTACTGGCCCAACCAGCATCAATCCCAAAACCGGCAAACCTTATGGGCCAGACTTTCCGGTGGTCACTGTCGCAGACTGGGTTAACAGCCAGGTAATGCTGGCTGATCATCTGGGTATTTCGCAATGGGCTGCGGTGATCGGTGGGAGCCTGGGCGGGATGCAGGCACTGCAATGGAGCATTGCCTATCCCGAAAGACTTCGCCATGCCGTCATCATTGCTTCAGCAGCCAGGCTTTCTGCCCAGAATATTGCCTTTAATGAAGTAGCCCGCCAGGCCATCATGTCCGATGATCAGTTTTCTGGTGGTCGTTACCTGGAAGAGAACAACATACCCCGCAAGGGTTTGGGGCTTGCCCGTATGGTAGGGCATATCACTTATCTGTCTGACGATGCCATGGGGGCCAAATTTGGCCGTGAGCTGAAAAATGAAGGCTTCAGTTACGATTACAATGTTGAGTTTCAGATAGAAAGTTATCTTCGTTATCAGGGCGAACGTTTTTCCGGAAGTTTTGATGCCAACACCTATCTGTTAATGACCCGGGCTCTGGATTACTTTGATCCTGCCAGTGACTATGAAAACAGCCTGCCAGATGCCCTCAGCAGGGCAACTGCCAGGTTCTTTCTGGCATCATTCTCAACCGACTGGCGTTTCTCGCCCGAGCGCTCGCGGGAAATGGTTGATGCACTGATGGGGGTGGATAAGGATGTGACGTATCTTGAAGTGGATGCTCCCCAGGGACACGATGCTTTTCTGATGGATATTCCCCGTTACGTGCGTGGTTTGTCGGCCTATTTGCACCGGGTGGCGGAGGAGTGCTTGTGAGCCGGGGGGATTTTGAGATTATCAGGAACTGGGTTGCACCGGGTAGCCGGATTCTTGACCTGGCCTGTGGTGATGGACAACTGTTGTACGAGTTGCAGCGAGAGAAGCAAGTCAGTGGCTATGGTCTGGAAATTAATGCCCAGGATATTGAAGCCTGCATTGAGCGGGGGGTAAACGTCATTGAACAGAACCTGGATCGTGGGCTAGGGAACTTCAGGGATGGTAGTTTCGATACCGTTATTATGACTCAGGCGCTTCAGGTGATGCACTTCCCACACCTTGTGCTGGAGGAGATGCTCAGGGTTGGACGGGAATGCATTGTCACTTTTCCTAACTTCGGGCACTGGCGCTGTCGCCTCTATCTTGCGGCCTATGGCCGCATGCCGGTCTCGAAGTTTATGCCTTATACCTGGTATGACACACCCAATATTCACTTTTGTACCTTCAGGGACTTTGAAGCGCTGTGCCGGGAGAAAAATTACCGGGTATTGAACCGAATGGTGGTGGATCAATCGTATAAAAGCGGCTTGGCGGGCCGTGTCTGGCCAAATCTGATGGGTGAAGTGGCCATTTATCAATTAACAACCGGAGAGATTGCATAATGGCGATGCTGCACAGTATTACGTCAATGACTCAGCGTTTGTTGGCATGCCTGGCCCTGTTGGTGTTGGGGGTTATTGGGGTGGTTAATCCGGTGATGGCTGAAAGCCAGATTCCAGAAGCCCGGGTGATGAATCAGGAACCCATTCAGATGGGCAACTATCGGATTTATTTCAGTGCCTTCAGCAGTACATTTGTGCCGCCTGGTATTGCACAGCAATATAATCTCCGTCGAGGTAGCCGTTACGGTATCGTCAATATTGCCATTCGTGATGTTTCATCCGATGAACTGGGCACCGCAGTTACCGGTAGGGTCAGTGGCCATACGATGAACCTGCTGACTCAGAAAAGCGGCCTGAAGTTTTCTGAGGTCAAAGAGGGCAGTGCAATTTACTATCTGGCCGATTTTAAGTTTTCAGATGAAGAGCTGCTAAAATTTGCCATAGATGTTAAGCCTCAGGGCAGCTCGCGAAGCGAGACACTTCGCTTTGAGCAGATTTTTTACCATTAAAATGCCGTCTGTTAGTTCTGTTCGTGTTGCGACATTTTAATCAGGGGTAATGTGCTGAATTGTGAGAAACAGTATGAAAGAGGGGATTCGCAAGGTTGTGCTTGCCAGTGGTAATCAGGGCAAGCTGGCGGAGTTTCAAAAGATGTTCGAGCCTCTGGGGATTATCATGCAACCCCAGAGTGAGTTTGGTATTGGTTCCACCTATCCGGAAGCGGAAGAGACGGGCCTGACCTTTATTGAAAATGCCATTATCAAGGCCCGTTATGCTGCGGGGGTATCAGGCCTTCCGGTTATTGCCGATGATTCGGGCCTTGAGGTTGATTATCTCAATGGCGAGCCTGGCATCTATTCTGCCCGTTATGCCGGGCCAGAAGCCTCTGCGGCAGATAATAACCAGAAGCTGTTGCATCGATTACAGGGGCTTAAGTCGGCCGAGCGAACCGCACGATTTCACTGTGTGCTGGTATACCTTCGTCATGAGCATGACCCTACTCCGATCATTGCTCATGGCCAGTGGGAAGGCTATATCATTGAAGAAGCCCTGGGAGAGCACGGGTTTGGCTATGACCCACTGTTTCTGGTGCCTGCAGAGCACTGTACGGCGGCGGAACTGCCTTCAGGGTTAAAGAATCAGCTGAGTCATCGAGCCCAGGCATTACAGCAGTTGGTTGCCCGCCTCAAGGAGATAAAACACTGAAGCTTGCTTCAGTGCCGTTAACATGCTCAAACTTCCGCCTCTCAGCCTATATATTCATGTGCCATGGTGCGTGAAGAAGTGCCCTTATTGTGATTTCAACTCGCACAGGATCACTGGCGACATACCTGAAGATGCCTACATCAAAGCGTTGCTGCATGATATGGACAACGAATTGGACAGCGTTCAGGGGCGCCCGATCCATTCCGTTTTTATTGGTGGTGGCACTCCCAGCCTGCTGACGGCAAACGCTTATCAGAAGCTGTTTAACGGCCTTCAGGCGCGGGTAAGCTTCTCGGATGATATTGAGATCACCATGGAAGCCAATCCGGGTACCTATGAACACGATCGGTTTCAGGCTTATCTGGAGGCGGGGGTGAACCGGCTTTCATTAGGCGTTCAAAGCTTTCAGGATGAGAAGCTGGCCGCCCTGGGACGTATTCATTGTGCCGATGAAGCGCGGCAGGCCATTGCCGCAATCACCAGCCATGGCTTCAGCAATATCAATATCGATCTGATGCATGGTTTACCGGAGCAGTCTCCTGAAGATGCACTTTACGATCTGAAGCAGGCCATTGGCCTTAAGGCAGCGCATATCTCCTGGTATCAGCTGACCATTGAGCCAAATACGGTTTTCTACGCTAAAACACCGGTATTGCCGCCCGATGATACGCTCTGGGATATTCAGGAAGCAGGGCAGACCCTGTTGGCATCAGCGGGGTTTCAACAGTATGAGATTTCTGCCTACAGTCAGCCCGGGCGACGCTCAAAACATAACCTGAACTACTGGCAGTTTGGTGACTATATCGGTATTGGCGCTGGTGCCCACGGAAAGTTAACCCATGCATCTACCGGGGAGATTTATCGTAACTGGAAAACCCGCATGCCAGCAGATTACCTGGCTGCTGACAGCTATATTTCCCATGCCTTTGAGGCAGGGCGACGAGTGCTGGAAGCCGATGAGCTGCCCATCGAATTTATGATGAATGTACTGCGACTTCATGAAGGCGTCGATGTACAGCTCTATGGTGAGCGAACGGGACAGGCATTGAGCGGTATCCTCCAGAAACTGAAACTTGCCCGGCAGAAAGCGTTGCTGGAACCTTTAGAGTCGAGGCTAAAGCCTACTCCTACAGGCAGGCTTTTTCTGAATGATTTGCTGGAATTGTTTGCGTAAGTGATTTGCTGGTATTCAGGCGTGGTCAGGTCCGGTGTGTTCTGCGGGACTCGCCTCCTGAAGACATGGAAATATCTATCTCGAATGTGACAAGCTTTTCGCGATCAGGTTTTATCTTTTTTGTTGCCTCCATAAATTTATGAACACACTTCTTTACTTTCTTTTTGAATTCAGGGATATCAGCATTGGTCAGGCCAACCACATTGTCTGTCTGGTATTGACGGGCCAAGGTATCCAGGCTTATTCGGCTACTGTGTAAGGCTTGGTTAGCAATCCATTTTGATGTTGCTCCCCAAGAGAGATTGTTGTAAGCACCCTCTAAAGCCGCTCGAAGATATTCAAGACCTTCGCTAACATCTATTCGTGCGCACTCAATAAGCTCATCCACTAATGTTTCCAGCGTTGATGCAATATTTTCAGGCGTATGCAACACCTTATAGGTTGATCGAATAGTTCTGCTTTGAAAGCCCGGCCAGTTCTCAGGGAGGCACCTTTCACTACTGAGCGTAGAAGGTTGAGTCGACATTGTTGCTGAGGATCTTTTCCAAAAAGGCTCGAGGTTTTTTTTAAATGGCTGGTTAATGCCTAACAGCAATTCTTTACGGTCAGCCTCTCGTTTTGCCTTCCATTCAGCTCTTCTTTTTTGGCTCATCCTTTGCTCTATCTCCTGCATTCTATTCTCAAAACCACCTGGCTCTGAAGGTCTGGATCTGGTTGGTAGCTCGCTTCCACTTATCGTTGCTTTTTGTAAAATGGTTCTTAAACCATCGGGATCTGTTTGGCCTGATGCTGCCGATGACTTTCGACTACTGGTATTGGATTCTGTTCTGCTTGATGAGGAATGACTGTCCTGTCGTGAGTTTACCGATGGCTGTCGAGGCGTATCACTTGAATAGGTGGGGTTTGCAGCTGAAGGGTGTTTGAATAGATCTTCTACTGTGATGCTAAATGTTGGTTGGCCAATGGTACCCGGAAGGTTTTGAGGAAGGCTTGTCTGTTGCGATGATGCCCTGGCGCTTGATTGACCAGAATGTATACCGGTATGACTTTTGAGATAGCCAGGCTGCGAAGAGAACGCTCTTGTTGTTATGTTATGTGTTTTTAAATCTCTTGGACTTGTGGCTGACTCATAAACCCGGGGAGATTGTGGTAATTGTTTATCTTGTGAATAAGTAGCCGAATACATTGCAGGCTTAGGGTGAGGCTGTCCTGACGCTTCCCGGGCAGCAAAATTCTGGACTGGTCGAAGCAGGTTTGGACGTATTGGATCTGCCATTTTAGATACCCGTTAAGTTAATTTAATGGGTATGTAGATATTTATTCTATTGGATAGTTTTAGATCGAGTGGAACCTTCTACTGAACCTGAAATTGAGAACCGCTATAACATTGTCCGTATTGGGGGCATATCGGCGTTTACCGCTTAACTTTTCAGGGGCAGTTGAAATAAAAAGCAACGAACGCAACAAGCCCTGTTAGACTTGGCCTGTGGAGGTCTTAAGGTCGCAATAATACAGTCATTTCCCTGTTTCCAGGGTGGTGTATTGTATTTAGGA
>NZ_JAHHPM010000518.1 GCF_024606345.1 Endozoicomonas sp. YOMI1 | reverse complement strand
GGAGTTCGTGTGAGACTTGGGGAGCATGGGTTGATTCGCCATCGTAAAAGCTCCCGCTGTGGAACTTTTATGCGATAACCAAGCCTGTTCCCTGAGCAATGAACTGTGAAACAGAAACGTTCTTGAGCGATCAAGAACCCCCGCCCGCCAGGGCGGGGAGTGTCAGAGACAGGTATACAGATAAGCCTACAGGAATGCCTACAGAAACGCTTGCAAATAGGAATGCAGCAGCTCGCGGCAGTGAAACTGTTCGCCCGAAACACTGAAGCTGACAACAAAACGGTTCTGGATTATCCCATTGTTCATTAACTGCAGCACCCTGAAGCTGGTGCATTTGAATAGTTGGTGATGCTACTCGCATGTGGCTGTCCTGAAAATACTTGCTGAAAATACTTATGATACCTTGCTGGCAGGCCATGCCAGAAGCAGGGGGATGGTGCTGGTCAGGAGCACTGGCTACTCGCTGCAGCGTAGCCGGTTTAGGTGTTGAATCCGGGCTCTCCATCTGCGCCACGGCAGACTGGCTGATGCCCAGTACTTTGGTTTTTATGGTGACAGTGGCGGGGAGCTTTAGGGCAGCCAGTCTTCTTCAGTCATCTGGTCGAATGGCCATGGACACCGGTCAGGAAAGTCAGATTCTGCCACTTGCTGATGTTTTTGCAGGTAGGGGTTCAATTCCCGTACAGCGAGTCTTCTGGCATCGGGATAAGCTTCAGTGATCTGCTCATCGACCTGTGGCCTGACGTGTGGGTTCTTCCTGACCAGCTTGTTAATGGCCAGTCGTGTCCGGTCGATGGTTTTCAGCCAGTCCCGGCATTGGTAGGGATCTGGCAACAGAGGATTCACAACCCGTTGCTGGTATTCGTACTTGAGCAGGTGCAGGATCAGGGTGGTCAGTCGGTGTTCCAGCGTGCCCAGTTCACTGCCCATGCTTTCGATTTCCCAGAACAGGTTTTCTATATCCAGTTGATCATACTGGCCGTTACGGAATTTTTCTTTTTGCTGCTCAATCCACTGAAAACGGTCTGTTTCATACAGATTGTTTTTGCTGTTTTGCATTGCCTGCATCCTTTTATTTACTGTTCACTATTCTAGGTTACCCATGGCCAAATTTCCCGCACTGACCGCCAGCGTAGACCGCTATTTGCGCGAGTCCGGCTGGCCGGGCGCAGTGGCAATGCCGGAGACAAATGCCGTTGCCCCGGATGAGTAAGTAGTTAACCAAATGTAATCGAACATTTTTGTTCGATTAATCAGTAATTAAGCCTAAAATCCTGTGTAGCAAGGGATACAGGAACAAGGTGTTAGAGTAACTGACTAATCGGTTAGTGATTTATGCCAAAGCAAATTGTGAACTACTTAACCCGGTGGTCGCTCTGCCTGGAACCTTGACCTCAAGCAGATGGAAAAGGACCTCAGTACTCTTTTTTCTGCAAAAAAAATGAGTAGTCTTACCTCTAATGTCCAAATAAACAACGCAGATAGAAATACAATAAACAAAATGGGGATTATTAATGAACGTCACAATACACGGACTTGCTGCATTCTCGTACTCATGGAACAAGGAGCGGGATCATCAAGTTTCAATGATAAAAGCCTTTAAAAGAGCTGTAATGGCAATATCGACTGGAATAACAATAAATGCGGATGATGTTCGTTTAATGTTGCAGGATTACCCAACGAGTATTTTTGCCAGATCCGTCAGCAAAAGACCTGTCTTATCAAACTTGCTCTATACCGACGACAGTGCTCACCATCAACAAACCGCCTTGTCTACCACACGGGGTGGTGTACTGAATCCTTTGGGCACAAATGCATCTGAATTGTCCTGCCTTACAGATATTTCAGTGGAGCCAACAGATATTTCAGTGGTGCCAACAGATATTTCAATGGAGCCAATGACTTCCACTAGTGACAAAGAAGAGCCTCGCACAGATGAAAGCGATGCTGATTGCCTGACAGATAAAAAAACCGTTATAAAAGATAAATAAAATCAAAGAGAAATTACTCCTGTAACAACAACCATTACCCAACATCCCATTAAAGTTGATACCACAAGTAGATTTGCCCGCCCCATGAATGAAGATGATTTTTCATTCCTGAGTGATTTTACCTGCAAGGAAATTACAGAAAAGGAACTAACTGACAGGAAAGACTTTCTTGATAACTGGTTTG
The DNA here is from genome assembly GCF_024606345.1 of Endozoicomonas sp. YOMI1. Classification (GTDB taxonomy): domain Bacteria; phylum Pseudomonadota; class Gammaproteobacteria; order Pseudomonadales; family Endozoicomonadaceae; genus Endozoicomonas. The sequence continues at coordinate 2,621 of NZ_JAHHPM010000518.1, read as the reverse complement.
CCAACTACGGTGATACATTTGCTGCCCATGCGTCACCAACTATTGCTGAAGGCTGTCAATCAATGCTTGTTGAGGATCAGCAGCTTTTATCAGCGGAAGCCCTGTGTAGAAAGGGCTTCTATGAAACTAGAGTACTGCAGAAACGGGTAAACTTGAAATATGATATTGAAGAAATAAAAAAATTGATACTTCAGGAAAATATCCCTCTTTACGATATTAAGATCGAACCGAGAGAGGACAAAAATTACTTATTTCAATATACGTATGCAAAAGATGGAGTTGAATTATCGGTTAAGGAAAAGATTGCTTTCTTCGATAGAGTAGAGCAAATTGCTACTATTAATCGCATTCCCACATCATTAATTCTTTTGACATTGGATGAAATGAGAGATATAGACAGTAGAGTTAACGCTTTGGTGCATTCAGCATATACCAATCTGCAGCAACAAATAAAGGCGCCTATGCTCTTGCAGCATGCCTTTGCAAATTTGTTAACAATCAAAAACCACATTCTGGCATTTAATTCCGAAATCTCTTGTGAGTTGAGTTTTTGTCCTCAATCAGTTTATTGGGCAGATGGCAATCTGGTTATTCTCAAAGGCAAATTGCCTGAAAGTGTCGTCAACAGGCAAAGTATTCAGAAGCATGAAGTGTTTGGGTTACAGTCAATGGAAAATGGAGGCAATCTGTACAATGTGGACCTCCATGAGTATGATGTCTTGATTCTTGCTCCGCGCTTTATAAACGGTCACTCTCTGGAGGGATTAAGGAGTGAAAAAGGATATAAAAATATGTTTTTTTATGATGAACTCCCTGCTGAATATCTTGATAAGTTACATGTACCTGAAGATTTAAGAACGGATGAACAAACGTCCACTGGCCATTGATTTATCGATCAGAAGAAGCCCAGAGGATTGATATCGTAACTTACCAGCAGGTTTTTCGTCTGCTGATAATGCTCCAGTGCCCGCTTGTGGGTTTCCCGACCAACACCTGACTTTTTATAACCACCAAAAGCGGCATGGGCCGGATAATGGTGGTAACAGTTGGTCCATACCCGGCCAGCTTCAATACCACGACCCATTCGGAAAGCACGGTTCATATCCCGGGTCCAGACACCTGCACCCAGACCGAACTCGGTTTCATTGGCGATGGTCAGGGCTTCGGCTTCGTCTTTAAAGGTGGTGACACCCACTACGGGTCCGAAGATCTCCTCCTGGAATACCTTCATATCATTAGTGCCCTTCATCAGGGTGGGCTGAATATAGAAGCCTTTTTCAAACTCGCTGCCAACATTTTCCTTGCCGCCACCAATCAGGAACTGTACCCCTTCACGGCGGCCAATTTCCAGGTAGCTCATGATTTTATCAAACTGTTCAAGGGAAGCCTGGGCACCGACCTGGGTTTCTGTATCCAGTGGGTTGCCCCGTTTGATCTGCTGGGCACGCTCCACCACTTTACTGATAAACGCATCGTAAATGGACTCTTGAATCAGAACCCGGGAAGGGCAGGTACATACCTCACCCTGATTGAAGAAGGCCAGTACCGTGCCTTCCACACATTTGCTCAGGTATTCGTCTTCCTGCTCAAGCACATCCTCAAAATAGATATTGGGCGACTTGCCCCCCAGCTCTACGGTGGAAGGGATGATGTTTTCTGCGGCGCATTTCAAAATATGCGAACCCACCGGGGTCGAGCCGGTAAAGGCTATTTTGGCAATGCGCTTGCTGGTGGCCAGTGCTTCACCCGCTTCTGGTCCATAGCCGTTTACCACATTCAGCACACCCGCAGGCAGGAGGTCTTCAATCAGCTCCATCATCACCAGAATGGAGGCAGGGGTTTGTTCGGCGGGTTTCAAAACAACACAGTTTCCGGCTGCCAGCGCCGGTGCCAGTTTCCAGGCTGCCATCAGCAGGGGAAAATTCCATGGAATAATCTGACCAACAACCCCCAGGGGTTCATGGAAATGGTACGACACTGTTTGACTATCAATATCCGCAGCGGAACCTTCCTGAGCGCGGATGCAGCCAGCGAAATAACGAAAATGATCCACAGCCAGAGGGAGATCGGCAGCCAGGGTTTCACGAACGGCTTTACCGTTATCCCAGGTTTCAGCAATGGCCAGTTTTTCCAGGTTTTGTTCAATACGGTCGGCAACTTTAAGGAGTATGTTTGATCGCTCAGTGGCGGAAGTTTTGCCCCAGGCGGCTTTGGCTTCATGGGCCGCATCCAGTGCCAGGTTGATGTCCGCCTCACCGGACCTTGGAACCTGACAGATCACAGAGCCATTCACCGGAGAAGTATTATCGAAATATTCGCCAGAGACAGGCGGAACCCACTGTCCGCCAACATAGTTTTCGTATTGGGTTTTAAAATTGACGAGAGCGCCGGACTCACTGGGATTTTTGTAGATCATGGTATGACTACCTGCTTTAAGGAGTATTGCTGCCAACGCTGGATAAGGGTTGGCAGGCAGCCGATATGATTAGCACTGTGGCAGAGTTGAAGCGAAGCAATGAGTTCAGTGTATGGAATATATCAGTCTATTCTAGGACAGCCTCCTAGGCGAATTTGCCACAAACTTGGTTTTCGTTAGTGGCAGTGACAAGGTAGTAGCAACC
>NZ_JAHHPM010000517.1 GCF_024606345.1 Endozoicomonas sp. YOMI1 | reverse complement strand
ACTTAACACCGGCAGGGATTCTGAAATCCCCCAAAACATCATCATCTGGCCAATCCCGGGATGTCAGGCGATTAAACTGCCAAAAACCTACAATATTCAGCTTAAAGACGGTGATTTGGGTAGGAAAGCAATGGGGCTTCAGGTCAGTGTTAACGGCAGAGTAACCCATGGAAATTCCGCACAATTGGCCGTTCAGGTTCCTGGCGTTGATAGGCCGGTATGGTGTTTGTCATTTGCTGAAGAAACCAGATTACTGAACGATACGCTGGAATACCTTACTGATAACCTTGACCAGCTGACAGAACAGTTGCAAAAAGGTGCAGTATTTGACTTACCTCGAACCCTGCTTTTTAACAACCCCAAAAACACCGATGAGCGTATTTATGGCTTGCTTATACGCTACCTGCTTACCCTGAATAAGGCCCGGCAGTTCATCGCTCTGCACTTTGAAGGCAAACCCGGAAAACCCCACAGCCGGACCCAACAGCTACAAAAAGAACAACAACGTCTTCATGCACTTACCAGGAACCTTCAAATGAAATTGACTAGCCATGTTTGCCGTAATGATTTTGAGCACAGGGTCATCGACTGGCTGGCGACAACGCATCATATTAATGATTACGGGATAAAGAGGAAGGACTTTATCAGAGCACTGCTTGCGATGATGCATCCTGAATAAGACCGTGTGTCGTGCACCAGCCTTAGTGCTTGCCTCTTTCAACCAGCCGATAACAAGTGCTTAAAACATATTGAATGAATTGATTAAGACAGGAACTTTTCTAGTTAATGAGTGGTCTAAATCTGTAATTCAAGAATTGAATAATTCAATGGATCACTTAAATACATTACCGCCTTACGATGTTTCTTTTGCTGAATTTTATGCGAATTTAATAGAAGAGACGTATCATGATAGGACGAATGAACAACAGCCGTCTTTTCAAGGCATGTCTGTTCGGAGGTGTCCCCCCCGTTTTCCTATTTACAATAGTCAACCAGACATACAACCAAATAACAATAATTATTATTTAAATTTATTGAATGAATATGATACAACCCTGATACTTGCCGATACAGAGGATTCTTTCGGAACTGATATTCCTGAGATACCAACATCAGATCTTGACGCATATGCACCTTGGAATTCTGGTAATGAATCCAATAATGATGCGCTATTGTTAGCATCAGGTATTCCCTTTATTCAGCAGGTATGCACATTGGGGATCGGGCCTGAGATCAGGGAGCCAACATCAACGAGCCATTCGGACCCAGAGTATCAGTTAATCAATACTCCTGTCGTAACCTCAAGTCCAGAAGATGCTCGACCACTTGCTGTAGTTAACCCACTAAACCTGAACCAAACAACAAATAATAACCAAACGACCCGGGCAGAAGCAGCTACTCATGGCAACTCTTCAGTAGTAGAGCCCCCGGGCGAGCTTCGCAAAGATCCCTCTTGTACACAGCGCAAAAGGCGGCCCTACCAGAATGATCCCGATTATGCAGAGCGCCAAAAGGTGCGCCAAAGGGAGCGCCAAAGGGAGCGCCAAAGGGAGCGATATCAGAATGACCCCGATTACGCTGAGCACCGGAGGAAAAGAAATAGAGATCGCCGTAGGGAGCGCTACCGGAATGATCCCGCTTTCGCACAGCACCAAAGGGATAGAAAAAGGGAATACTACCAGAATAATCCCGCTTTCGCAGAGCGCCAAAGGGAGCGCCAAAGGAAGCGCTACCAGGATGATCCCGCTTTCGCAGAGTGCCTAAAGGAGCGCCTAAGGAAGCGCCGAAGGAAGCGCTACCAGAATGATCCCGCTTTTGCACAGCGCCAAAGTGAGCGCCTAAAGAAGCGCCA
>NZ_JAHHPM010000516.1 GCF_024606345.1 Endozoicomonas sp. YOMI1 | reverse complement strand
GGCCACAGACTGCTGTTTTCAAGGGCTGATGGGTTTTCGGACAAGCACTAATTACCAGACCGGGGCGTTTACCATTCTGGCCTTGCAGAATTACAACTCCAGAATTTTATGCTCCCAAAGTTTCATCTTCCATAGCCATCACCCTGACTGCCTGCATTGCCAGAAATTCGTTTTGAGCTATCGGCATGCTGGCTATTTGCAGATTCATGCAATTGTCTTCAGTAAACTCCAAGCGAAAATCCATGATAAAACGACGATCTTCAGCAAAGTTCAAGCGCCTTTGGTCAATAATGCCACAGAGCTTGCTGGCGAGCATGCCATCGGGGTCATTAAAGCACTCGTCCAGTTTCCTCTCAATCAAAATACCCCATAAAAAATCCTCGAACTCTTCCGAACATGTGCCTATATTCCAGCAACAACAGACCAGCTCACAAATATCCCTAATACCGTCCTGATCCCAGCTGGAATCATAAAGGGGCTCGGAAAAGTCTGAAATATGATCGGACATACGGGAAAGCCCCAGGTTTTCCGAGGTATCGGCAACGCAAGGATTCCTTATCTTATCGATAGCGTTGCTGGATATCCTGTTAAGCTTTTTAAACAACTTTTTCCGCTCCCGATCCTGTTGGCGGCGCTGCTTGCGAGTCACTGATGTCAATTTATATTACCTCTGCGATATCCCGGCTGAACCAGCATCAGGAAAGCGGAATAAAACCAAATATTTCATTTTCCTGATCAATTGCACATCTTTCCTCTTTGGGTTTCTTAGAGCACTCTTTGCAGATATGGTCCTTATGCCATTTACCAGAAAACGGTTCATTTGGCTTGTTACAGGCACAAATCCTACAGTAATGGCCCATTGGTAACTCTTAGTTTATTTCATCGATAAATTCATCTTCCTCAATAGCTTTTTGGATAGCGTCATCCAGCCTGATCAATAACTCTGACAGGGTTTCTCCGGATTTCCTGGCAAGCATAGCCAGGCAACTGCTTTCATCCACTGCCGTCGCTCCCTCAAAAGGACCGATTGAGCCTATGGTTATTTCGCCACCGCTCTCAATCAAATCATTCAAGTATGCCAACTGATCAATACTCATTTCGTAGTCTATTTTGCTGCTATTGCTAACCCAGACAGGAATATAGCATGTAAGATATCAAACAGATCGTAATAAACGACTGGACTCATTAAGTAATATTTTTCGCCCAGCAAGCTCTTTAGTGGTTAACAACTCATGGTAAATTTCGATGTATCGTTTTCTGATACGGCGAAACTCAAGTGAGCCATACGCCTCACCCATCCACTCCCGCTCGTTATCCGTAATCGCGTTATTGACCTCTTCTGGCAAGTCATAAATATAATCCAGGTTGTGGAAGTTGGATGCATGCCAGATATCCTATTCCTGCTCGAGGGGCTGGCCCAGCACGTAAGGAATCAGATAAAGATTTAACAGCATCAGATCCGCCAGCCTGTATCGTGCTTCTACCGGTTTGTTCATTCTCAGCAAGCCCAGAGACCAGCACAATTTGTGGATCGGTTCGCCCGCATCATCAGGAAACTCCTCCTGCTACCAGTTAAAGTAACTCTCTGACTTTTTCAAATCGTTCAGAACAAGATAAAGATTGAACAGAACATATCGTTTACCACTCTTGATTAAAACCGCAACGAGCGCAACATTCGTTGTTATGATCTAAGGCTCAAGCTGCCTTTATGCCAGTCCAAAATACAATACACCACCCTGGAAACA
>NZ_JAHHPM010000515.1 GCF_024606345.1 Endozoicomonas sp. YOMI1 | reverse complement strand
CAGGGCCTTCAATTCTTGCGGGCTGCTAAAGTCACCGTTTCGCAATGCTTTATAAACGGCATCAATGGCAGCTGCATCATTAGGGTATTTCTTGGCCGCGTCGTGAAACGGCTTCCTGATGATAACGTGCATAGTGGTCTCTAAGTTTACTTATTGTGAACTTTAGCATGGGGCTGACTGGTTTACAAATTGTGAATGTTGCTTTTATATACAGGGAAGCCATATTGCCATCATGACAATCGAGGTCGTTTATGCCATCACTAACCATAAAAAACATCCCTGATGCCCTGTATGACAGCCTGAAAGAGTCTGCTTTAGCGAATAGCAGAAGCATCAACAGTGAACTGATTCATGGTCTTGAACAGGCGTTACTGCCTAAACGAATAAATGTATCTGAATATTTGCAGAGAGCCAGAGAACTGCGCCGGGGTATCGATCCAAGCCTCATTGATATTGACGATATTCAAGATGCAATCAATAAAGGCCGAGCATGATTTTAGTGGATACCAACGAGCTGGTTTATTGATGCCCACTGCGAAATTCACACTCCAAAGCCAGCTCTGAAGGCTCAGGAGCGGCCAGTGAATCAGCGTGGGCTTTTGCTGGTGTCATTTCTGCCAAGAGATATTTTTCAGAATAAGGCAGATTTAGCCATGTTAAGGAGCTGGTTAAAGGTGCGAAGCCAATTAACTGGCTGATCAAGGGTTTTCTGGAAATGGATAGCCTTTCCCTGATGTTTGGCGAGCCAGCCTGCGGCAAGTCCTTTGCTGCCATTGACCTTGCCTGTTGTGTCGCCACCGGCAACGAGTGGCACGGCAAGCCGGTCAAACGACAGGGCCCGGTTTTCTATATTGCCGGTGAGGGCTTTAATGGTCTTTCCCGGCGTTTAATGGCGTGGCAGGTAGCGCACGGTTATAACCTGCGTAATGCGCCGATTTATATCAGTCAGTGTGCCGCCTCTCTGACTGACTTGGGTAATGCCCGACTGGTGAGCGCCAGCATTGAGGAAATTGTGGAAGAAACCGGCGGCGTTATCCCCTCCATGATTGTCATCGATACCCTGGCCAGAAACTTCGGCCCTGCGGATGAGAATGCCACCCGGGGCATTGAGAAGATGGCAGGCAAGATAAGGCGCTAAGGATGGCAGCAAAGAAATACAAAATGGTAGAGAAGAAGGTCAGCGACCTGATCCCGTATGTGAACAATTCCAGGGTTCACGATGAGGAGCAGATTATCCAGATTTGTTCGTCTATCCAGGAGTTTGGCTTTACTAACCCTGTGCTAATTGACGAAGAAAAGGGCGTTGTTCTGCTTTTTCAACGGCAGGCAAGCGAGACAAAAACTGGGGCAAGGCGAAGAAGTACAGCGACACCAGCCAGGAGAATGTTGAGGACTTGTTCTTTGAGTACATCCGCATTCTTCAAGAGGTTAAGCCCAAGGTCTTTGTCGCTGAAAACGTGGCCGGGTTAAGCAGGATGATGCTTTCAAGGCGGGGCGGATTATTCGAGATGAACTGCTGGCCATTCCTGATCGAATGGCGGATGTGCTGGCAGCGGAGGAAGATCCCAGAAAAGTGGGGGAGCTGCAGGAAGAATTAGAAGTGATACTCAACAAACTTGTCGGATGCAATCAATAAAAGTTGCTTCAGGTGAAACTGGCAAGGTGCATGGCAAAACCAGTCCTACGCACTACAGACTTACGCCTAGTCGTTCTGTGGTGGGAGCTGAAGCAGTGCGATTATCCTATATAGCGGGCGTGTTGTTAGCTGGTATTCTTAATGAAGAAAGCCTTTGAGCTGGTGAACAACGCCCCGCAATTGCAGCGGGGACAGTCGAACCAGACTGAGGCTTTTTTTTGGCCTTTGCAAAGTTTGTGTGGACTGATCAGCAGATAAAACAACGCCCCGGTCAACGGGGCGACAATCTCAGCACTTCCAGATTGTTATTATTATTTCCTTAGTGGCCATCCTTGGCCGGTACTTCCATCCTGGAACTGATACTGAGCAATTTTCCTTAACACCCTTTATCTTCCATTTAGCGTGCCAACTTTAATTATCACCCTATTCCCAAGGGCTAACGAAAATACTGGGTGTTTACAGAATATTTAGATTTGGGTAGCTGTTACGGCTATTTGTCACGGATATAAACAAACAAGTGTATGAATAGTCCTTATGTTTCAGGCTTTTTTGTGGGATTGAAGCCTGATACTCGGTTGACTGTGTCTGAATGGGCAGACCAGAAACGGATTCTTCCAGCCAAAGCCACCAAGGAAGCTGGCCGATGGCGTACAGCCAAGACTCCTTATCTGAAAGAAATTATGGATAGCAGCAGGTCTGCGCTCTATGCCAGCCCGATTTCTGTTTATGGATGAGGTGGATGCCTACGACGATGATGTGGATGGTAAGGGCAGTCCCATCAATCTGGCCATAAAGCGAACGGCCACCTTCAGTCGTAACCGAAAAATCCTGATGGCCAGCACGCCGAACATTGCTGAAACCAGTAAGATTGAAGCGGCTTATGAGGCCAGCGATAAACGACGCTATCTTGTTCCCTGCAATAGCTGCGGAAACTACCAACCAATCGTGTGGGCTCAGATCATTTTTGATAACCACGATCCCGCCACGAGTCGCTTTGAATGCGTTCACTGTGGCCATAAGCACTATGTGAAAGATAAGCCAAAACTGCTCAGTAATGGCCATTGGCAGGCTGAAACTGAGAAGAGTAGTAAGGTTGCCGGTTTCCATTTGAGTTCGCTTTACAGCCCTAATGGCTGGTACAGCTGGCAGAATGCCGTTGAAGACTTTTAGCAAAAACGTCGTAAACCCTTGCCCAATGCGGGCGGGGATATAAGACGGGAAGGCCGGGCCGCGCAGGCGTAGAGC
>NZ_JAHHPM010000514.1 GCF_024606345.1 Endozoicomonas sp. YOMI1 | reverse complement strand
CACCACCCTGGAAACAGGGAAATGACTGTATTATTGCGACCAAAAGACCTGCACAAGCCATGTCTAGCAGGGCTTGTTGCGTTCGTTGCTTTTTATTTCAACTGTTTTTTGCCGGGTCATCAGGCGCTGGCTACGGTCATCATCCGGTCAGACTGTTGAGTGGTGCCCAGCTGCTCTTCAGTTTGCTGTGCCAGGTAAAGGTCGCGATAGTGCCCTTCCTGCTGCAGCAGCTGCTCATGGGGTCCACGCTGAACAATCTTTCCTTTATCCATCACCAGAATCTGGTCGGCATCCTGAATGGTTGACAGACGGTGAGCCACGGCAATGGTGGTCCGGTTTTCCCGCAGAGTAATCAGCGCCTCTTTAATACGGTGTTCTGTTTCACCGTCGATATTGGCGGTGGCTTCATCCAGCAGCAGAATTTTTGGATTCTGGGCAATGGTTCTGGCAAACGACAGTAGCTGCCTTTCCCCGGTGGACAGTGCTTTGCCTCCAGGGCCGGGTTTATGTTCATAGCCTTCATCCAGCCTCCGGATGAATGGATCCGCGTGCACTTTTCTGGCAGCTGTCTGAATGTGCTCATCAGTAATCTGGTGATGGTTCAGGCTGATATTCTCAGCCATCGTACCACTGAAAATATAAGGCTCCTGGAATACCAGGCCCAAACCCTGACGCAATGTGTCTTCCTGCAGGGTGGACAAAGGCTGGTTATCGATCAGAATCTGGCCTTCCTGATGTTGATAGAAGCGCATCAACAGGTTGATCACCGAGCTCTTGCCACTGCCACTGTGGCCGACAATGGCGACAAACTGCCCCGGCTCGACGGTGAAGCTGACATTATCCAGCGCCAGATTTTTCGAGTCATAAGACAGTGTTACGTTATTGAATGCCAGTTTGCCGCTGCGGATCTCCGGGCTTTGATTCTGGCTACTGCTCTGACCATAATGAGTGTCTTCGGTTTCTTCGCTCAATACCTGGAACAGTCTTTCCGAGGCAACCAGAGACTGTTGCAGGCTGCTCATCTGCATGGTGATCTGCCGGAAAGGTTCAAAGAATCGCCCAAGGTAATTGATAAAGGCGTAGAGCGTACCCACTTCGACCAGAGAAAAACCGGACCGGTAGCCAAACCAGCCCACCACAACCGCCAGGGCAATACCATTAAGCAGGTGCGTGAAAGGCATCAGCAGCAGACTGTCGATATTGATGTTGTTACGCTTGAGCTGGCTCCACTGTTCATTGTCCTGGTCAAACTGCTGCTGCAGGTGCGCTTCCTGTCCCATGGCCTGGATGATACGCATACCATTCAGGGATTCGTTGACGCGGGTATTGATGTTGGCCAGCTGGCTGCGTACTCCGTGAATTACGGGGTGGCTGATTTTCTGGTAGAGGTGAATCGCCAGCAGCATGACGGGAATCAGCAGCGCCGTCATCAACATCAGACGGATATCCAGTAGAGCCATGGCAATGAAGATGCCCACAACCCGGAAAAAGGCCTGTAGAATCGCCGGAATCACGCCCACAAACATCTGGCGCAGTACTTCTGAATCATTGGTGATGCGGGACACCAGACGGCCGGTTGGTTCGCTGTCAAAATAGCCCATGGGCAGCTTCAGTACATGGATGAACAGCATTAGTCGGATGTCGTGTATAACCTTCAGGGCATTTTCCTGAAACATCACATTTTGTATGTATTGTAGAATGGCCGAACCCAGATAAGTACCAAACAGGGCTGCACCCATGATGGCAAGGCCGACGGTATCATTTACTCCCGGGGCGATATGTTCATCCAGAATGATCTTCATCAGCCACGGCGCCAGCATCTCCAGGCTGGTGGCCAGCAGCAGGATCAGAAAGGCAGCCAGAAACGGCCATTGATAGGGTTTGGCATAACGAACCAGCCTGGCCAGTCCCCGGTAGCCTGATGTTTTTTTCTCGTCGTTTGCGATCACTGCATTATTCCTCAGGCAACATCGGACCGTTTGATCATGGCATCGGTTTTCACTTCCAGTGGCTGCAGCAGGGTTCTTGCCTGCTGTCGGAAGATTTTTGCATACCAGTGTTCGGTGGTATTCTCTTCAGGCTGGTCGGTGGCTTCTTTACCTTTAGAGAGCAGTTGTTCATGGTTGCCCTGCTCGATAATGCGACCACGATCCAGTACCAGAATATGGTCCGCCTTAATCAGCTCGGGTAGCCGCTGAGTGACCAGAATCATGGTTTTCTTACCTTTCATGGTCATCAGATTTTTCAGAATACGGGCTTCGGTTTTCATATCCAGGGCACTGAAAGCATCGTCCAGCAGCAATATTTCACTGTCAGCCAGCAGGGCTCTGGCCAGTGCCAGACGTTGTTTCTGGCCTCCGGACAGGTTGATGCCGTTCTCACCCAGCAGGGTGTTGTAGCCATCCTTAAAGCCCATGATCTCGTCATCGATAGCCGCCAGTTTTGCGGCTTGTTCGACGGCTTCCAGGCTGGCATCCGGTGTGGAGAAGCGAATGTTGTCGGTGATGGTGCCGGAGAACAGCGTGGGCTCCTGGGGTACCCAGGCCAGTTTTTTCCGCAGGGATTCCACGGTCAGCTGTGGCAGCGGAATATTGCCCATTTGGATGGAGGAGCCCTCGGGCAGATCAAATTCACGCAGGATCAACCGGAGCAGGGTACTTTTACCGCTGCCGGTACGACCGGTAATCCCGATAAATGCGCCCGCCGGTATCTCGGCAGAGATACCCTGCAGTACTGGCTTCTGGTCAGCAACTGAGTCATAACTAAATGACCGGATGTTTATCGAAAGACTGGTGTCGTCTGAAGCCTGTTGTGCATTTGGTGCATTACTCACTTTGGGCTGGCGGGACAGCAGTTTTTCCAGACGCCCCCAGGAAGCACTACCGCGTTGGAAGACATTGAACTGCCAGCCAAATTGCAGCATGGGCCCGAGCATCTGGCTCAGGTAAAGGGTGAAACTGGTTAACAGGCCCACCGTCAGCTGACCATGGCTGATCAGCCAGGCACCACCGACCAGCGCCAGCACAAAAGAGAGACCAAAAAACAGGCTGATACTCGGGCCAAACAGGGCATCGACCCTGGCAACGCTGGTGTTCGCTGCCACCGTCTCCATGGACAGCTGTTCAAAGCGCCGGGTTTGCCGTTCGGTCAGCTGGTGTGCTTTGACCGCACGAATACCGGTAATGGATTCACGGGTTTCTTCGGTCAGGTTGGAAAAGGCGGCCTGAGAGCGACCAAAGCGTGAGTACAATGCCACACCGTAGCGCTTGGTCACCCAGACCAGTACCGGGAAAGGCAGCATCGCCAGCAGGGTCAGTTGACCACTGACGAAGAATATCATGGCGAACAGAACGGTAAAGCCGGCGATCAGGGAGTCTACCAGGGTCATGATCCCGACCCCGACACTCTCCTCAACCGCATTGAGGTCATTGGTGGCATGGGCCATCAGGTCCCCGGTCCTATGGTGCTGGTAAAACTCCGGAGAGAGCCGGGTGAAATGGGCAAACAACCGGCTGCGCTGCTGACGGATCAGCTCAATGGAAGCACCGTACAGCTGGGCTCTCCAGATATATCGGAAGCCATAGACGACGATACCCGTAATCAGTATCCCGGCAACATAACCGGCCAGTTCCCGGTTGGTGAGGCTGTTGTCTTTTATGCCATCAATCACATGGCCAATCAGCCAGGGTGGCAACAGGTTCAGGACAGAGACAATCTGCAGACAGATAAAGGCCAGCAGGTATTGCTGCCAGTAGTCCTTCAGAATAAACCGGAGTTTCCAGAGTAGTTTCAATGAACGGCCTTTTGCGTGAAATCTGGGCGTTTAATACTTGTCATATCGCTTTCTGCGTTGCCTGCTGCGACTGCTTGTTCAGGAAGATATTGGCATGCTGAGGAAGAAAGCGCGATGAATTTAATTTGTTCTATTGTGCTAATTTATAACCGATCATTGAACTGAAAATGATTCTTATCGTCAACGATGTGATTACCGAATTCGGTGTTCGGGGTACGAGGCAGTGATGTGGCCAGGGGACGTGGCTAGGAGAATGGTTGCTGATAGTTACCGCTTGAAATACAACGCCTGACGTAAGTGAGCGGCAGGTGGTTGCGGGTACTGCACCTGCCGGAAAAGTCTCGTCCAAGGGCTATTGATGGTGGCAAAAGGTATTGCAAGCTACTCTCGAAAAAAACAAGGTCACCGCACTCACGACCTCAACCGCGAAATGCGTCAATGTCGCGGGAGTGATGTTCTTTTGCGACTTGACCGCCGATCGTGTTTCCGGACTTCTTCCGACACATAATAAGCCGGTGCGGCAACAAACGGTGATATCGGCGTTTTCCCGGGCACATCATCACTGAGTTTTCTGACTATGCCAAGACGGCTTTGCATAATCTTGTTATAACGTGCTTTTTCCTCAGCCGCGGTTCCCGCCAGGCACGATTTTTGGTGGCCATCAGGATCGACGTAGTAATCCATCAATAACTCCTGCCCGGCAGCAATTCCCTTGATGGCAATAGAGACGGGGATCGTAAAATTGCCAAAACCGGTATTGATAGCGATAAACTCCACAGAAGTATTGACATCTTCGGTCCTGCTGGCGGAATTAACAAAGTGCATAGGCGTATAACGCTCGTTGTCCGGCAAAATGGCGACCATGCTCAAGAGGTCGTTAACCGCCCCTTCCTGAGTGTATTTCGAAAGCGTGCGCTGCGTTTGCTCTTTACCTCTGAGACCGGCCATCATGGTTCGGCAGTAACTCATGAAATCTGGCATATCTTCAGTAAACTTCTGATGCAAATATTCAGGTCGCCAATTGCGATTTTTCTTAAGCCACGACGGTTTGTTGAGTACATACCCGATACCCGAATAGATCCCAAGCAAATCTCCTTCTGCTACCGGCGTGCTGGCAAATACGCCGTAATTTTTTTCTGGCCCGCCAGAGGCGTCAGGGCCGGTAAATCCATAATCAACCAGACGGTATTCAAACCGCGTCAGAAAGTCTTGCCGGGCCTCGGCCTCTGACATCCGCAATTGGTTAATGACCAAAAACTGAATACCTGCATACTGCCCAATAGTGGGAGTCAGCAGACGATGGGCAAAACGGGATAGCCAGAAATATGGCTGGTAGGTGTGCCCGCAAGGGAGGTCAGAATCGTCACAGACCACAGTCTTGCCAATCGGTTTACTGAGCGCATCGGGTCGATAATTGCCAGCGGTGATAACCTTAATACCGCAATGGGGCAACGGCTCATTCCGGGCTGATAACACCTCGGTTTCTGTTATTACCCGGGCGATTAAGCCGGTGTCTGGCGGTGTATCTGCATCATCTGCGGGTCGCTCCCCGGTAACGGCATGTTCGCTGCCATGCCCCGGGTGGGTGAGAGCGGGTAAATGACCGTGAGCGGCAATGACGTTACGGGCGTAGGCCACACTCTGGTGTTGGCTATCCTCTGGTTTGCCAGTGTTGGATGACTGTCCTTCAACAAAACTGGTCATCCCTTGAGATGATAAGGTATTGGGCTGCATAATTGGTCACTCGAAGCTGACATGAGTGTTAGATCAGACACAATATTCGCCCGAAAATTCAATTGACAGCCTCCTGGGAATATTGATTTTTGATCAAGCAAAAGAATCAATATACATAATAAGCAACAGCTGTTTATCATCGGGTAATAACGTTATTAATCTTCTGGTAAGTTGCCTGTGGCTAAGTTATTCACCATTTTCTGGCGGTTTTTTCTGCTGGGCTGGACCAGCTTTGGCGGCCCGGCTGCCCATATCGGATATTTTCGCAATGTCTTCGTTGAGCAGCGCCAGTGGTTAACGGATGTTGAGTATTCTCAACTGATTGCCCTCAGTCAGTTCCTGCCAGGCCCCGGTTCCAGCCAGATCGGCTTTGCCCTGGGTTACCGGAAGGCAGGATTGCCCGGTGGCATTGCTGCGTTTCTTGGTTTTACCTTACCGTCTTTTGTGATTCTGCTGGCGGTAGCCATGAGCAGTCAGCTGTTCCTGTCTGCTGACTGGTATCAGGGGATTATTGCCGGTTTGAAACTGCTCGCCGTTGTCGTGGTGGCAGATGCCACTGTGCAGATGTTCCGGTCTTTCTGTAAAAGTCAGTTGACTATTAGTCTGTGTATTTTCAGTGCAGCACTGTTGCTGGTGTTTCCCGGCATACTGGTTCAGATGGTTATTCTGATTGCAGCCGCTCTGATTGGTTATCGCTGGTTACCGGTTCATGATGACAGTCAGGCCAGGTGCCGCTTGGTTTTCTGGCCACTTATTCTGTTTGCCATTTTGTTGTTTGGTCTGCCTCTGCTGGCTGGCTATTCGCCCCTGGCAGCCGTGATCAGTGACTTCTATCAGGCTGGCAGTATGGTGTTTGGCGGTGGCCATGTGGTTTTGCCATTGCTGCAGAGCACAACGGAAGGCGTGATCAGCACCGATACCTTCCTGACCGGCTATGCCGCAGCCCAGGCGGTACCTGGCCCAATGTTTACCCTGGCCACGTATCTCGGATATTTTGCTTCTGAGTCAACTCCGGTTCTGGGGGCGGTGGTGGCGACGCTGGCTATCTTTCTGCCCGGTTTTCTGCTGGTGATCGGTGTGCTTCCTGCCTGGCAGGCTCTGGCCGGACGGACCCGGATTGCCGGGGCAATTGCCGGTATTAACGCTGCTGTTGTCGGGCTGCTGCTCTCTGCGCTTTACTCGCCGGTATTTACCTCTGCGGTGCATTCGGCAATGGCGATGGCACTGGTACTGATTGGCTGTTTTCTGCTTCGTGCATTGCAGCTTTCTGTTTTCTGGCTGGTGGTGATATTTATTGGCGTTGGCTTGTTGGTCCTTTAAACCACCGCAAATGTGTTCAAATTGGCAGGTCAACTACTTATAAGCTTTAGAGAAGTGCCTGCCCTGATACTCTGTTATCAAATTTTGCGTAGTTACATTTTATTCAATCACTTTGTTTGTGTTGCTGTCCGGTGGAAAGACGATAAAAGCATCACAACTTTCAATCATCTCCTCATTCGTTATATTCTTCAATTTAAGCTTATTATCACACATGTTTTTCTTATCACGTATAACGATTCCCTTAATCTGATAGCCATCTTTATGGAAATATTTTTTCACTTTTATTTTTTCAAATATACTACCAGGGGGCGGTATATTGCCAATTTGGTGTCCTTTAGGATTTCCAAGCTTCCAGTCCTCTGGTAAATCTTTGGAAGCTGTAACTACTTTGTAAACCGCCTCCATTGAATTCAAGTGTTTGGTTGACAGCACCATTTCAAGAACCCGGATATTTTCGGTTATCTCTTGCAGCTTATCCAATGTCAACGTGTCATCCATCCCCATACGCCGGGCAAGTGTTTGCAGTAATTCACCCTGTGCTTCGACAGGGTGAATTGAAATCACTCTGGCTATGTCTTTGAGGTTGACCGAGAGCTGCCCGGTGGTTAGTAATTGTTGATGTTTAAAAGGTGAAGTGGCAAAGTTAGCGACTGCTGCTCTGGGGTTAACACGTAAAAATGGAAAGTTCGGTAATACCGTTTCTATATCAATGAGATTGTATGGGTTTTGATCGAGAATGATAGTCCATAAATGCTCATCGACGATGGTTTTCAACAGGGTCTGATTCAGGTTAGCGAGATTGGCCAGACAGGTGAGTGCCAATGAGTGAGAATATTTGCCGTGTAAAAAACTACCTGCCCAGTTGTTGTCAAGAAAACCGTGCTGTCTGGCAATAGCGTTGGCAATGAACGGTGGAATAAAACCAATAAAAATGGGCGCTGAGCCGGGGCGCAAATCGCTGCCGCTGTCTGCACAGACTTTGTTCATGGCTTTGCGAACGATGCCCTGCATTTGTTCCCGTTGGAAAAAGCGCTGTTCATGGTTCGTGCCATTATTGCCAGCAAGGAAAGAGTAGGTCTTGAGACGTTGCGACATATTCAGGGCGAGCAGACGTTTGGGAGTGTCAAGTTTATCGTCCGGGATAGATTCCCATGGAATAGGAGCAGAAAATTTTTGGACATAGTAACGATCCGCTACTGTGCCAATGGGTTTTGGGATATTTTGTACTTTAAGTAATGCTTCTATCTCAGCACCGACCCTGGCAAGTACCGGTATTTGAGTACTGAACTCTATCATCGAACGGTAACACCTGGTAAGCGCTTTATGTTTGTCAGGAGAGTCAACACCATTGAATTTGTTTTCAGCAATATATTGGATGACAAAGTCTCGTAAAGCATCAATATGCTGGCATAGCGCAGGACTGAGAAATGCTTCTGGTAAAATCAGGGCACTCTCACTGAAGGCAGAGAAATTCATGCCATTTTCATTAAACAGGCGACACAGGGCCGGTGGGAACAGGCGTGCTTTTTCCTCGGCAGTTAACTCATCGCCAGCCATGAACGCTAAAAAATCTTTCGAATAAATAAGTGTGGTGAGTTTGTGATTGGGCCCAAGTTCCACGAAACCATCCGGATGGAAAATTTTATTGTGCTCACCGGGGACCGTCTGTGGAATCCGGCAGATTGGACAGGATTTGGCAATATTTTTTGTTGCTTTGCCTCCACCAAGCCCAAAGTACTCCTGATTTTCACTGGCCACAGGAAACGATAATTTTCTGGTAGAACTTTCTGGCAGGTGTGATGCATTCTGCGCGCGAAAGACATCCAGCCAGGAGTTTGCCCCTGAGTTCTCCTTTGCTTGCTTCAATAGCCCACTATCTTCAATAAGACTGCCTGTGAAGCCCACCATAAACTGATCTGACGTTGGCCGGGAAACTAGATATTGGCCGGTTTGACTGGCTATTGCTGATTGGAGATCAGGCCGGTCAAGGTCCTTAAATAGAATCCAGGTGAGCTTTGATTTTTCTTCGGCATTCAGTGATTTTATTTCTTTGACAGTGTCGGCATCGTTCAGATACTGAATCAATCCAGTAGTATCCTTGTTAATCAATTCATTGATTTTTTCAACAATACAAGCAAATAACTTGTCAGTATTGTTGGTTAGCAAGGGTTCCGTAATACTTTCAATGTTCTTATATTCTTTGATTTTTTTAGGGTGATTTGCAGGTTGGTACTCAATATCGGGGATTTTGGTAGACAGGTCACTGTTGACCATTCTTTCTGTTTCACTGTTCGCTTTTAATACAGCTTTAAAATGCACAAGGGGGGGCAATGGTGCTGGTTTTGATTGGATCATACCGATTCTCAGTAATATTTTTGTATCATTGTCCAATATTTGACCAGAAATAAAGGGAAGAGTTCCAATACTGGTAATGGATTGAGAGTTCTTCAGGTTCGACCTGGTAAAGGAACTGAGTGCCAGATATGAAACCTTCTGAGTGGCGATATGACATCCCAAATCAGTCGGCTTTCATCGGGTTTGACCTGTCCACGACGATGGCATGGGTAGCCGGTATTAAATATCATTGAAAGTTTATTTGCCCGATGAAATAAAGGCACAATCCTATCCGGTGTAAACTCATCGCTGACAACAATGACCAGATAGTTTTTTTTCTGAATATCAAAATCTTCAAGACAGCATATTTCAAGATTAACACCCACCTTCCAGTGAGGTGAAAGTTGTTTGCTATCAGAGGGTTTGCATATAGATATCATTTCTTTCTTCAGTTTGCTGGACAGCCATGCGCCAAAACGGGGGGTTCTTCCTGCCTCGACAATAACGACTGATACATTCTCTGTGTTCTTTCTGTCAGCGTTTTTATCAGGCAGTATTTCTTTTGTAATTCCTTCAATATGAATGGCTCGTGATAACCAGTTAATCATATTGCTTTTCCTGAATAACCAGTTTCTATTATAAACACCTTCAGAAATTGGATATTGGGGAGAACGTAGTGATATTTTCCAGTAATTTATAAAACGATCAATATGGTAAATAGTGTCGTCATACTGAGTATATACATTGGCAGTATTCACTTTTATATGCTGAATATTTTTTCCCGCGTATTGCTGAGCCAGAGGTACTTCATTCACCTCTTTACTACCATTACATTTTTCTTTCTGCAATGGTGGTGTCGGGGTGAGAGGAAAGGATTTGGAGCACCATACCCGCACAGTGCTATGGATGGATAACATATCTCTGGCTGCAAGTTCAAAATCAAAGGGGATGTTATGAATGTCGTTCTGCCTGGGGGAAAAGTCGCAGCATGGAATAGTGATCAATGAGAGCCGTTTCCAAGTCTCGACAGGCAGGCATGCCTGATCCGTTGAAACATGGGCATGCATCATTAAAACGACCACATGATATTCTGACAGATCATATCTTCCTGATAGATTTACCTCTTCAACAGGCTTGGCGATCAGCGTCAGATTGTCAGGCAGTACTGAGTTTGGTGTTTGTAATACCGGATCAATGGACAGTACTGGCCAGTCAGTATTTAAAGCTATCCATGCCCCCAGTTTTGGTGATGGACCAGACCCCACATCTAAAACGATAAATTTATCATCAGGACTGTAGGGAATGTGTTTTTTCAGGGTATCCCAGATGGTTAAAATTGTACTGATTTCTTTTAATGAATTTTCCCATGGTAATAAGCCCATGGCAATAAATCGTGCCGCCTGTGCTTGTTTAATAAATCTTTGGAAAATGGGCTTTGAAAGTGTTTTTGCCCAGTCATATTGGGTTTGTTTTTCGGCTGTTATCCATTTGGTTGTTGAATTGTCAACCTGATCATAATTATCAGTCATCGGTGATGAGGAAGTCATTGTGCCTGAGGTTTGAAAGTATTGTGCAGGTGCAAGCATGGGTTTTTATTTCGTTGTTTTGCTGATGAATAAGCAGACGGGTATACAGAATAGTCTGGTAATTTTGTTTTAATCAGGGTGTTATTATCAGTGATCAGTTAGATTCATGTTCTATTGGATAGTTCAATACATCTGGTGATAATTTGGAATCATCAACCTCTCGAAGATAGCTCTTAATCTCCTGACGGCAGAGCCGGGCTTGGGCAAGGCCCGTATTTGGGAGCTGGTGCAGGAGTGCGGGGAGTTTTTGAGTCTAACCTGAATTACTCATTTTCTATACGGATTTATCCTTAACGGAACAAAAAAGATGTTGTGTTATCCATAAAACCCGGCTGTCCTGGTATTCCCATCTTCTGAGTTTTTGCAATGAGTTATTAATTTAGCAACGGCAAACTTCATAGCCATATAGCCGAATTATCGTATTGTTTTCCTGTCTCACCTGTATTGCTCATTTATTAATTCGCATGTTCTGCCTATGGATGCCATCGCTCGCTTTCTTTCCCTTTTCTCCATGGACGCTGAGGCACTGCCGGAGGATGATCCCTGTCCTATTTGTTATTATGATTTCCATGACCGTGCTGTAGCGCCTGTGGTTGTCAAAACCCAATGTGGCCACCGCTTCCATCTGGACTGTATTGCCAGGGATTTTGTTGAACGGCCCATCGGCTTACGCCGGTGCGCGATATGCCGACAAAACCCGATGCCTGTGGTGAATGAAAACACCAATGAATCTTATCCGGATAAATTTTTCCCTGATCGGGCGTTTTTTAATGCCTGTTCTGAGGGAGATTCGAAAAAGGTGATTAAGTCACTGGCAGAAGGAGTCAATGTCAATGTCGCCGTTGTAGGGAAGGGTTTCACTGCCTTGATGTTGGCAACTGCGAAAGGTCACAAGGAGGTCGTCGAGCACCTGACCAAGGGCGGGGCGGGGCTCGACACCGCCCGGACTGTGGATGGTGTCACCTCGCTGCACATCGCTGTCCGGTCCAATAGCACCGCCTGCGTGCAAGCCCTGATTACTGCTGGAGCGGAGCTCGACGCCCCCTTGACGACAAATGGAGCCACCCCGCTGTGGGTCGCTGCCCTGGAAAATAACACCGACTGCCTGCAAGCCCTGATCACTGCCGGGGCAGGGAAGGGAAAAGAAGAAAGTTATTGCGTTATCCTGTAAGGTTTTCAGGTGTTCCCATCTTCTGAGTTTTTGCAATGGGTGACTGTTTAGCAACAGCAAACTTTTTAGCCTTATTCAGGATGCAGCATCGCAAGCAGTGCTTTGATAAAATCCTTCCTCTTGATCTCGTAATCATTAACATGCGCAGTGGTCGATAGCCAGCTGTTGACTCTGATTTCAAAGTCATTGCAGCAAACATGGCTGGTCAATTTCATTTTAAGATTCTCAGTAAGGGCATGGAGGCGTTGTTGTTCGCGAAGCAGATCAGGCTGGCAGTCAGGTTTTTCGGGTTTGCCGTCAACGTGCAGAACGAGAAACTGCCTGGCTTTATTCAAGGTAAGCAGGGAGCGCATAAGCAAACCATAAATACGTTCATCGGAGTTTTGAGGTAAATTAAAAAGAATGGTTCGTGGTATGTGAAATACCGAGTCTTTTTGCAATTGCTCTGTCAGCGGATCAAGGTGGTCAGCGAGGTATTCCAGCGTATCGTTCAGTAATCGGGTTTCTTGCGCAAACGACAAACACCTTACCGGCCTCTCAACGCCTGGAACGTGAACGGCCAATTGTTCTGTATTTCCACGGGCTGTCCTGGCGTCAACACTGACCTGAAGCCCCATTGCTTTCATCCCCAAATCACCGTCTTTAAGCTGAATATTGTAAGTGTTTGGCAGTTTGATGGCCTGACATCCCGGGATAGGCCAGATGGTGACGCTTTTGGGGATTTCTGAATCTTTGGCGCTGTTAAATGCCTGCAGTTTTTCAATAAGTGTTCTGGCTGACTCTTTGTTCGCGCAGATAATGTCAATATCATTGAATGATGTGCAGAGGTTCTGTAAAAAGCGCGCGTATGAACCGGTAATCAGAATGTGGGGCTTGCCATAAAGACCATTGATTTCCTGTATAACCTCCAGTGTTTTTAGTGTAAGCGCATTTAACCGCAGAACCGGATTGTCCGCGAAACCCGGCCTGCTTGACCATTGCTTCAGAACCTGCGCCACATAGGCGGTAACTGTCTGAGAGGTGCACGTATTTTCTGTTTTATCCCGGCATTCCCTGTCAGGATTGGCAACGGATACCGCTTCCCGTTGAAACAGTAACTGATCCATTATATTGGCTTCGCAGCTGTATTGTTTAAACCAGTAGCCTAAGGCATGGCGCAGCCTGCTTCATTCAGGAAAACTCTGAAGGCTCTCCAGAACCTGATACTTATGGATTTGTCGTCCATTAATCCACTGGCTGGTGATGTAGCAGTGTGCCAGGAAGAAGAAATGCAGGCGTGAGTTCTGAAATGATCGCCTCAGTGTTTTGATGGATTGCAATACCTGTTCTGCTGACACGCTCTGATGATTAATTGGCAGCTCATGCTGCATAGCCATGTATTTCAATAGACATTGCAGTCGATGTTGCTCATCGTCTTTGACCGATACGTGGTCTAAGATTTGCCAGGCCTCTTGAAAAATATCCTGGGCTTCGTTGGTTTCATCGTACCACTGAAACTGTTTCAGCCTTTGCATCAGATATCTGGTTTTCCTTGAAGAGTAATCCCCGGGTACTTTATTAAACGCTGCTAATACTTCCTTATTATCCAGATAGTTGCCATTCAATTCTGTTGCACTCAATGCCAGTTGCGAGTAAAAAATAGCTTTTTCGAGCAACCAGCCACCGCGTTCATAATCCTTAACTACGGCATCCGGTGTGATCTGCTGACCATTTAATGCCAGGCCCCTCAGGGAACATTCCGCTTTGAAGCGCGCTATCCCCAGTTTGCCTTCCGGACTATCCGGGAAATCCTTTACCACCGTCTCCGGTGTGACCTGCTGACCATTCAATGGCAGGCCCCTCAGGCAGCATTGTTCCTTAAAACGTGCTATTCCCAGTTTGCCTTCCTGACTATCCGGGAAATCCTTAACCACCGCATCCGGCGTGACTTGCTGGCCATTCAATAGCAGGCCTCTCAGGCAGCATTCCGCTTTGAAGCGCGCTATCCCCAGTTTACCTTCCGGACTATCCGGGTAATCCTTAACCACCTCATTCGGTAAGATCTGCTGGCCATTCAGCGGCAGGCCCTTCAGGCAGCATTCCGCTTTGAAGCGCGCTATCCCCAGTTTGCCTTCCTGGCTGTTCAGGTAATCTTTAACCACCGCTTCCGGTGTGACCAGCTGGCCCTTCAACGGCAGGCCCCTCAGGCAACATTGCTCTTTAAAGCGTGCTAGCTCCAGTGTTGCTTTAGCGGCCTCATAATCCCTCACCACCGTATCCGGTGTGATCTGCTGGCCATTCAACGCCAGGCCCCTCAGGCAATATTCTGCTTTGAAGCGCGCTATCCCCAGTTTGCCTTCCCGGCTGTCCGGGAAATCCTTTACCACCGCATCCCGTGTGACCAGCTGGCGATTCAACGTCAAACCCCTCAGGCAACATTCCGCTTTGAAGCGTGCTATCCCCAGTTTGCCATCCGGACTATCCGGGAAATCCTTAACCACCGCATCCGGTGTGACCAGCTGGCCATTCAACGCCAAGCCCTTCAGGCAACATTGTTCCTTAAAGCGCGCCAGCTCCAATGTTGCTTTGGCGGCCTGCAAATCCCTAACCACCTCATCCGGCGCGATCACTTGGTCATTCAACGGCAAGCCTCTCAGGCAACATTCCGCTTTGAAGCGCACTGGCTCCAGTGTTGCTCTGGCGGCCTGATAACCCCTAACCACCGCATCCGGTGTGACCAGCTGGCGATTCAACGACAGGCCCCGCAGGCAACATTGTTCCTTAAAGCGGACTTTCCCCAGTTTGCCCTCTGAACTATCCGGGAAAGCCTTAATCACTTCATCCGGGGTGAATTGCAGGCCATTCAACAGCAGGCCTCTCAGGCAGCATTCCGCTTTGAAGCGGGCTATCCCCAGTTTACCCACCGGACTATCCGGGAAATCCTTAACCACTGCATCCGGTGTGACCTGCTGGTCATTCAACGCCAAGCCCCTCAGGCAACATTGTTCCTTAAAGCGCGCTATCCCCAG
>NZ_JAHHPM010000513.1 GCF_024606345.1 Endozoicomonas sp. YOMI1 | reverse complement strand
AGCGATGAAGATTTGTTCTGCTGATCTCTGACAATCTTTTGGGAAATCTTTTGGGAATGCCTTTGGAAGAGTCGCGTATTATAAAGAGAAAACAGATGAAGGCAATACTTCATCATTTAATTTTCAGATCAATATACGACAACCCTCCAACAAGCTGATGCCTTCTTTTATTGTGTGTCCGTCAGTCGCTGAAGAAATGCCCGGTGAAATAGCCTGATTTCATGATGAAATGCTCTTACCTCTTCATTCGTAGCTGGCTGAACAGGTCTCAGCCCATTCAGCAGTACAGCAAATATTAAAGGTGAGTTATTTTCCGGAAAGGCATAACCCACCATACTGTTTACCCCACTCATATAACCAGTCTTTAGCCAGCGTCGCTCATCATCTCGTGAGGCCAGCCAGGGTGCACTCTCTCCCCAGCTTCTCCAACCGGTTTGCAACACTTCAGTAAAGTCATCAGCACTGAGCATGTTATATCGGGACAATCCTGAACCATCCACCAATCTACCTCTGCTCAAATCAACGCCCTCTTCCCTTAACATGGCCAGAACCGCCTCTGCGCCTGAAGAGTAAGAGCCCTTTTCACCATTTACCGATGACCCTATGGTTTTCAGCAGGCTGTCAGCGTATAGATTGTCTGACTTATCCAGCACTCGCTGTAAAAGATCAGGCACCGGCGCAGAACGATGACTGGCCACAAGCCATTTAAAATCCCCTTGTGGTTTCTCAACCACAACCTTGCCTTCAAGTCTGATGTTGTTCGCCTGCAAAAAAGACTCTACAAACTTTGCTGCAGCACGTTCTGGATCACGCACTGAAAATGCCATGCGCATTGGTTTGGCATCAGGTGCAATACACCCTTCCAGGCGGTACTCATGTTTTGATGATGGCCAAACTTCCTGAACACAACCCTTTGATTCATGGGCCTGAGGTTTTCTAATCGCTATGCGATTATCAACAGAGAGCTGCCAGTGTGGCTCATCGTAAACCATCTTTGATAACTGCCCCTCTGTTCCAGAAGGCACCAGCCAGCCAAAAAAACAGTTACGATCCAGTATCATGGCACTGACTGGCGCGGCAAAGCAGATGTTGTGGTCATCCCAACTTGCACCACCGGCTCTTGGATAACCGCTATATATAGAGCCATCAAGCCAGATGTTGCCGCGTATTAGCTTTACACCTTTATTATTCAGTTTTCCCAGTAGCTCAGAAAGGTCATGCCTGGTCAGCGATGGGTCGCCTGAAAAGGTTAACACCAGATCTCCGGCATATAGCTTCCCCCCTGACAAGGGATTGTTACTCAACAAGCGGGTTTGGTACCGGTATTCTTCCCCCAGCACCCGATAAGCTGAGATGGCCGTGATAGCTTTGACCGTGCTTGCTGGCAGCAAGTTGAAGCGACTATTCCGATCAAACAACACCTTACCTGTTTCAGCTTCAATGACTTTAATGGAATGAATATGCCCGGGTGGTAAGGTGGCGATCAGTCGATCCAGGTCATCATCGATGGACGCAAAACCCTGGTTAATTCCAAGAGCAATAAGGGCAATAGACAGCCATTTTTTCCAAGCGTTCATAAAAAAGCTCTGCAGCCTCTGACCACAATAAAATCACTGTGCAATTTATAGATTCTTAGTTCAACACACTGTTCTCAAGGCCGACAAACCTTTTTAATGAGAGTACTATAGGGCCTTGTTGACGCTTCGTTGTGAGCTCAGCGGGACGCATAGTATGGCTCATAAAAGCGTCATATATATAACAAAAGCTTCACTCAACTCTCATGGTGTAAGCATTTTGCGGGAAATGGCAAGACTTGTGAAAAAACTCAAACTAACAGCGAATCAGCTTATCGCTAAGCAACCAGTGAAGGATTTGGGTTTCAAGTCCACAGAAGAGCTGGAAAATTACGTCGGTATCCTGGGTCAGGAGCGAGCTACCAGTGCGATTCAGTTTGGTGTCGCCATGCACCGCTCGGGCTATAACATCTATGTCATGGGCGAGTCCGGAACAGGCCGGATGTCCTACCTCCGTAAATACCTTGAAACAGAAGCCAAGCGACAGAGCTCCTCGGATGACTGGGCCTATGTCAATAACTTCGATAACCCCCGTGAACCAAAAGCCCTGAAGTTGCCCGCAGGTCTCGGCAGTGACCTGCAGAAGGACTTTGAGAGTTTTATTGACAAGCTGCTGATGACCTTTCCGGCGGCGTTTGAAAACCCCACTTATCAGCAAAAGAAAAGTGCCATCGAGCGTAGCTTTAATAAGCGTTATGACCAGGCCATTGATCAAATTGAACAGGAAGCGCTGAAAAGAGATATCGCCTTATACCGGGATACTGGTGCATTGAGCTTCACGCCGATGTCTGGCGGTAAGGCGATGGACGAAACCGAGTTCGCGCAATTGCCGGATAAAAAGCGGGAAAAGTTCAATAACGATATCAGTGAACTGGAAACCAAACTCAATGAGTCTCTGGTGGAACTGCCCCAGTGGAAACGGGAATCCAACGAAAAGCTGCAGGATCTGAATCAGGATACCATTGATCAGGCTCTGGCTCCGCTAATGAAGCCTATGCTGAAAAAATACAGCAAAGAGCAGAATATTCTGGACTATCTGGAAGCGGTCAAACAGCATCTGCACAGAACGGTGATTGAATACCTGGCCGATGAACGGGCAATGGAGTCCAAAGAAGATGCCAGCAAACGCTCGGCATTAGAAGAGCTCTACTCCCCCAACCTGGTGGTTGGCCATAAGAACGATGCGGCTGCGCCGGTTATTTATGAGTCTCATCCGAACTACAAGAACCTCTTTGGCCGCATAGAATACGCCAGTGAGATGGGAGCCCTGGTAACCAACTTTCGTCAGATCTGCCCCGGCTCTCTGCACCAGGCCAATGGTGGTTATTTATTGCTGGAAGCCAACAAGCTTCTGGAAGAGCCCTTCGTCTGGGAAGCCTTGAAACGGGCGCTGAAAGAGCGGCAGTTGAAAATTGAATCCCCCTACTCCGAGATGGGTTTGATGAACACCATCACCCTCACCCCGGAAATTATTCCACTGCATGTGAAGGTGATTCTGGTTGGATCGCGGGATATTTATTACATCCTTCAGCAGCTTGACCCGGATTTCCATGAAATGTTCAGGGTACTGGTGGACTTTGATGACCAGCTGCCACGCTCTCCTGAAACCGTTCAGGCGTTTGCCCAGCTGCTGAAAAACCGGGCAGATGATGAAAACTATCCACCACTGTCTGCATCGGCCGTTGCCCGGATGATCGAACAAAGCTCCCGGATGACCGAAAACCAGACTCAGCTGTCAGCAAAAATCGGTGAGCTCTTCGACTTGCTGGCCGAGGCTGACTTTATCCGGCGAACCAGCAATGGCCGTAAAATCAACCACGAGCACATTGACCGGGCGCTGGATGCCAAGGCCGAGCGTACCGGCCGGGTCAGTAAGCAGATCCTGGATGATATGCTGGAAGGCAGCATTCTGATTGATACTGACGGTGAGCAGATTGGTAAGATCAATGGTTTAACCGTGCTCTCTGTAGGCGATGCCTGTTTTGGCTCTCCCGCCCGAATAACCGCAGCGGTTTATCCCGGCAGCCAGGGTATTGTGGATATTGAGCGAGAGGTAGCTTTGGGTCAGGCCATTCACTCTAAAGGGGTTATGATCCTGACCGGTTATCTTGGCAGCCGTTATGCGCAAAAGTTCCCAATGGCGATTTCCGCCAGTCTGGCAATGGAACAATCCTACGGCTATATCGATGGCGACAGTGCCTCTATGGCAGAGCTCTGCTGCCTGCTCTCAGCGCTGACCAATACTCCGATCAGGCAATGCTATGCAGTCACCGGCTCCATGAACCAGCACGGTGAAGTTCAGGCCATTGGTGGTGTTAACGAGAAAATCGAAGGCTTCTTTGATCTCTGTAATGCCAGGGGCCTGACCGGTGAGCAGGGAGTGATTATCCCTCAGGCAAACGTTCGGAACCTGATGCTGCACAGTAAGGTAGTGGATGCGGTAAAAGCCAAGAAGTTTAATGTTTATGCCGTTTCTCATGTTGAAGAGGCTCTTGAGCTGCTGACCGGCCATCGTCCGGGTGTCATGAACAGCAAAGGCAATTATCCAAAAGGCTCCATCAACCAGAAAGTACTGGAACGCCTGAAAGAAATTGCCGAGCTGACCAAAGAAAACCAAAGTTAAGCGAACAAGCTGTACTGATACAAAAAAGCCAGCCAGTTGTCTGGCTTTTTATTTAAAGATTCATTGAGGCTCCTGGTCTTATTCAGGATGCATCATTGCAAGCAGTGCTTTGATAAAGTCCTTTCGCTTGATCTCGAAGTCACTCACAGGCTGAGTTGTCGATAGCCAGCCGTTCACTCTCAGCTCAAAATCAACACGGTAAGAATGGCTATTCAATTTCGTTTGAAGATTCGCAGTGAGTGTACGAAGGCGTTGATATTCTTCTTGAAGCAAGTTAGGCCGACAGTCAGGTTTTTCGGATTTGCCTTCATAATTGGTTTCATCATAATGCCGAGGTTGTTTTAACCTTTGAATCAGATACCAGGCTTGCCTTGAAGAATGATCCCCGGGTACTTCATTAAATGCTTCTAATACTTTTCTATTGTTATGCAGTATGTTCTGTAAGCAAAGTTTTTGCAGGAAGAACCCGGATCTGATCGACGTTGTATCTTTTCCATAGGCTGAAAGCACACCGGCCGAGGTGGTTTGACGTCCATGTAATGGTTTTTTTTGCCAAAAGGCATCTTCCATATGTTTGCCATCATCCACAGTGGTGGCTGCACCTCTATGATGTGGCTGATGGTTTGAGACTTTTTTACCATTAAATGTGGTTT
This sequence comes from Endozoicomonas sp. YOMI1, assembly GCF_024606345.1. Lineage (GTDB taxonomy): Bacteria > Pseudomonadota > Gammaproteobacteria > Pseudomonadales > Endozoicomonadaceae > Endozoicomonas. The sequence goes on along the minus strand of NZ_JAHHPM010000513.1, from coordinate 4,008 downwards.
TGCCGTAGTCAGGCGTCACGCCTGGAGCGGCTTGTGGGTTAACCCGCCGGGCAGGCTTTGAGTGGTATTAGGTTGATGCTGTTGCTTTCAGAATGAAGCCCTGCGCATATGGACGATAAATAACGCCATTCGATCTCAAAATGATTATTAGGTTCCATTTATGGTGTGTCAGTCAATCTCTCCCGGTGACCAGCCACATTCAATTCTGCCGTGATATTCACAACAGTCTCAGTTTAACCGTAAGTCATTTCCGGATATTTTCAGCCAGAGTCTCTGGATATGTACTAACCTGACCAACTGCAAGAAAAAGAGCTACCCATAGCCAAGTTCTGGAGGTTTTTGTCAGCAATGTCACCAATTAATGCCAGGTTCTGGAGGGTTTTGTCAGCAATGTCACCGATCAATGCCGGATTATCCAGACTGTCTTTCTCTACCCAAAATGACGGGGAGATTCAGCCTGTTGACGACCCGGGGTTAACTAAACGGAAAAAGAATAAGCGGGTTAAATCAACTAAATCGGGCAAATCGGTTGCGGTCTGCTCCGGCCCCTGCAAGACTGAATCTGCTGTTCCCCCGGAGCATGGCCGGGCTGTGAAAGATATCAGACTGCAATCCCGGCCGGTTGCTCCCTCCAGGGTAAAGTTTCCTCATCTGTCTGAAATGCCCCGTTATACGACAAAACTTATTGATATCGGTGTCAATCTGCTGGGTTACGGCACATCGGCGTTTCCCGATTTCACCAGTGTTGTGGATCAGGCGGCGGATTCCGGCGTTAGTGATATTGTGATTATTGGTAGCACTATTCCCGTATCAAAACAGGCGCAGATCCTGGTGGATTCCTGGCCAAATTCCGGACCTGAAGAGATAACTGGTGCTGCTGCAGCCCCGGCCCGATGTTCATTGCATTTTATGGCCGGCTGTCATCCCTGCAGGGCTTCAGACTTTGCCCCGGATGGAGGGCGTCAGGCACTGAGGGATGTGATTATGGCCGCCAGGCAGCAGCCATGTATTGCTATTGGTGAATGCGGGCTGGATTATAAAGATCTGTCGTCGGCGGCGGATGTGCAGAGAGAGGTTTTTCGTGAACATCTGGAACTGGCGGTGGAACTGCAAAAACCGCTGTTTCTCCACGAGCGTGGTGCCCATACCGATTTTGTCGATCTGCTCAGCCCATACATACCCCGCCTGCCCAGTGCCGAATCAGCCTGTATCCACTGTTTCACCGGCAACTGGGAACAATTGCAGACTTATCTGGATCTGGGTTGTTCCATCGGGATTACCGGGTGGATTGCTGGCTCGCGCAAGTCATCGCTGATTGCAGCCTTGCGCACTGCAGGTTGGGAAAGACTTCGTGATCGACTGATGATTGAGTCAGATGCTCCGGCGCTGCTACCAAAATACATTATGCCAAAGAAAGCGGAATCACAGGATGAAAAAAATGTGCCAGCCAATCTTCCCTATGTCTGCTGCGCATTAGCATGGATTCTAGGGGTAGATGGGGAAGAAGTGGCCAAGGCCACGACGGACAATGCCAGACGAATTTTCCTGCAACAAACCCAATGACCGGCATGAATGGAATAGTCCTTGGGCTAATTTGTATCGTCTTTCCCTTACTGTTCTTTTCTACGCTTTTCGTTGCCCTGCTTTGTGTGCCGCATATCGTCTGGCTTCACCAATTAAACAATCGTTTTTTTTCGGCCTTTCGATCAGGAGCTATTCTCAATCTGAGGCCGATTTTTTTTACCCATAAGCCTTCGGCTTTTTCTGGGGATTTCGTTCGGAATAAACGGGGTTGTACCGTAACAGGAAAACAGCAGAAAAAAGCGCCTCTGACAGCGAACAAACAAGGATGTAAGAGTATGCGTTATCTCAAGATCCACACAGAAACCAAACTCCGCCGGGACGGCTCCTGTCTGGCCACGCCGTTGATTTGCGAAGCGGCCCACCGTTATGACAAGAACCGCACTGAAAAATCATTGAAAAGGCTGCAGTTCCAGCTGATCGTTGGGGCGGCCGACTCCGGCAAGACCCGGTGGCTGAGCCGCCTCCATGAACGCTGGCAGGATATCTGGGGGGCGAAGCATAAGGCGGAGGCAGGAGAACCCGTTTGCCGCCCAACCTGAGAACCATCGTGGGGCGCCGGTAGCCGCAGCGATCCCATTTGCAGAGCGAGGCCAGTTACGACGCCACGACGTTTGTGATGTGGTTGATCGCCCTGAGCGTTGGGATCGGTTGGTGGGAAGCCGGGCTGGTGCTGGGCGGGATTAGGCAGCGGACGGCGGGCATCAAGGGCAGAGCAAATCACGAATTAATAACACTGGAGCACTTATGGACATCAAAGGAACCACAACACCCCCTGTTACACAGCCCGACCGGGATGTGACGACACCTGCCGGAGAAACACCTTCAGGCAGTGACGGTTTGAGAAAGATAACCCGGGCGAAGCCGGAAGGTTTTTTCAGGAAAATCTGGAACTGGTTAACCGGCAAGACCACTCTTCAGGAGAGAGCCGTTAACAAAGCCCCACAGACATCGAGCTATAAAACATTCAGAAGCACAGGGCCCGGCACTACCAGCGGCCAAGTTGAGCTTGTTCATAAGGCGCCGGTTGTTAAGCAAGAAACCAAACCACAAGCGCAACAAGAAAATACCCCGTTAGACAATATCGAAGCGATCCGGCCGCGGGTTAACAAGATGACTCAAACCAGGCCAGACAAAGTACCTGGCATCCGCGAAGCAGCCCATAAAACCCCACCTGACATTCTTAATTCATCAGAGCTTCTGGCCATAAAATCCTACGTCATATGGGCTGACAGCGCAGAAGAAGAATCAGAAGCAGAATTAGAAGCAAAAGCAAAAGAAAAAGCAGAAGCAGACCCGGAATACCAATTTTTGCAGAGGCTTGAGCACCCGAATATCGTCAGGCTAAGGGATGCTAAGGTGAACAGAGACAAACTGGGTGTCGAACCCGTTATCCGTATCACGCTGTTCACCGAATCAGGCGTTGCCAACCTGAGCGACCTGACCAGCAAGCGTCTACCGGCAAAAGACACGGCCAGAATGGTCCGACAAATGGCGGATGGACTGAGCTACTTGCATGACCAGCAGATCACCCATAACGACCTGAAGCCCGGAAATGTGATGGTGATGCCGGACATGACCGCCAAATTGAACGATTTCGGGAGTGCTGCTGATTTTAGCGACCCTGACCACCGCCCGCCGCTGGGTGTTCTCGGAACGCCAGGCTACCGTGCACCAGAAATCGAAGAGCTGAATAGGTTACTGGAGCGTGCAGCGCTCGATGAGCTATCGGAGGAGCCGGAAGCGCCCAACTTTCATACCCTGCAACGAGGGGACTGCTGGGCGGCGGGCTGCGTTTTGTACGAACTGATGACCGGTACCCGCTACCACGACACTGGCTCTCCCCCTCCGAAGAATTGGCAACAGCACCTTGAGCGCCGACTGGACGCCATCCCTGATTCCATGGAAGGCTGGGAGCCAGAAAATATTGCTGCGGCCAGGGAGGCGCTCAAAGGGCTTTTACATCCCGACCCAAAGCAACGAAGCCTGGAGGCGCTGAGCCAATTTACCGGTTAATTCACCAAAACAGGAGGCGGCGCAGGATGCACCAGCGATTGGCAGGGATGGTTTTCAGCCTGGTGTGCGGGCCAGTGCAGGCAGGCCTGCTGGATGCGTTTACCGGGGAGAAGCAGGCACCGCCGGAGGTGAAACCCTTCAAGCTGCCGCCCCTGACCGGGGAGTAAGTAGCGTTTATGGAAAAGCTGCTGAGCGCGCACAAAACACTGACCCAGGCGGAAGCGGACATTATTACGATTACGGCCCGGTTAGGCATTACCGGGCGGTGTTCGGATGATAAACGGCCATTGCTCAATGCCTGGCTGAAACAAGTAGCGGCGTTGCCGGTACTGGACCCCGTCACTGAACCTCACCCGGAAAAGGAGATCCCCCAATGAACCCCACATCAGCAACGACTGAAGCAACAACACA
>NZ_JAHHPM010000512.1 GCF_024606345.1 Endozoicomonas sp. YOMI1 | reverse complement strand
GAGCGCAACATTCGTTGTTATGATCCAAGGCTCAAGCTGCCTTTATGCCAGTCCTTAATACAATACACCACCCTGAAAACAGGGAAATAACTGTATTATTGCGACCAAAAAAACCTGCACAGGCCTCCTAGGAGGGGTCGACTGCAGCCTGTCTTAAAGCTTGAGCGCCACAGCTATTTTTATACTGTTGTTTTGGCAGCTGCTATACCACTTCAGGAACCTATGTCACAACCCGGGATTGCAAAAATGAATAAAATTCGAACCAACAATAGCCATAACCTATAGTGTCGATTCCTAGCCCTGTGTACAATCGAAGTACTAACAAAGACACCCCAGAAGAGCTGGCCCACGACTTCAAATGATGACTTTTACAACCGCTCTGAGTAACAGCCTGCCCCGGAAGCTGGCAGCCATTACTATGGCTGCGTTTATTTCTTTACTGATTACTGCCTGCTCATCACAGCCCAAAAGCGCACTTGTGCCAATCGCAAAATCGATCAAGAGCATCGACCAGCAGCTGGCCGACGCTGAGAGGCTCAGTTACCCGGAACGGGCCACCCTGACGCTTGCAATCACCAAAAAGCTGATGACCAAAGAACCAACCCGCACACAGCAAATTCTGGACCGAATGCCTTACCAGCAACTGCCAAAGGGAATTCAGGCGGAACTGGCGGTACAGCAGGCCCAGATTGCCCAGATCAATAGTCAGGACTGGGCGGTGTTTGAGTGGCTTGATCGCGAGGCCGTTATTGTCAGTAACAACACCTACATTAATGCCCGGGCGCACACTCTGAAAGCACTTGCCTATGCAAGATATGGTGAATATCAGGCGTCCCTGGATGAGTGGCTGCTGGCTGGCCCCTACCTGACAGAAACAGAGCGTGAACCACATTACGACAGCTTCTGGCAGACACTCCTTCATGTCCCGGCGGAGCGTCTCGACAGCCTGTATCAACAGGAAAAGTCACAAAAACTGAAAGGCTGGCTGGCCCTGGCATTAATCTATCAAACCGGTCACAGCCTGGATCAACAGCTGACCGGACTTGAACAGTGGAAGCGGGACTGGTCATTCCATCCGGCGCACAAGTATCTGCCCGGAAACTTTGAAGCACTGAAGAGCAGCTCAACCAGGCGTCCTGACAAAATCGCTCTACTACTGCCGCTATCCGGAAGGCTGAGCAAGGTCGGTGAAGCCATTAGAGACGGTCTGCTGGCCTCTCACTATGAAGCCATGAGTCAGGGAGAACCTCTCCCGAGACTTCAGTTTTATAATACCCAGGACACCGATATCAATAATCTGGCCACTCAGGCCATTGAGGAGGGAGCACAGCTGATTATTGGCCCTCTGAGCAAAAGCCGGGTAAAAGCGTTAAACAATGATATTACCAACCGTATCCCGGTTCTGGCTTTGAACTATATTGATGACGCAGCCGACCCGCTTTCAGTTGATGGAGTAGCGGCAACACCGACCGGGTATCGCGCTGGTCTCTACCAATTTGGGCTCTCTGCAGATGACGAAGCCATTATGGCAGCTGAACGAGGCAGACTGGATGGACACAGAACGGCCATTATCATTACGCCCAACACAGAGTGGGGAAAGAAAATCAACACCTCTTTTGAAGCCAGATGGAAAGAACTCGGTGGTGAAGTTGTCGGCTACGGTGAATTTGACCCCCAAACCCAGTTCAGTACTCTGGTTGGCTGGCTGTTGCACACCGATCAAAGCGAAGCGAGAGCAAAACAGCTGAGGCGTGTTCTGGGCGAAAGCCTGGGATTCCAGGCCCGCCGGCGCCAGGACGTGGACATGGTATTTATTGGTGCCAGCCCCCAGGAAGCAAGACAGATCAAGCCTGCCCTGGCCTACCAATACGCACGCAATGTGCCGGTCTACGCAACATCCAGCGCATTTTCAGGAATCACCAATACCAATCAGGATCAGGATATGGATGGTATTCGGGTTCCTGTTATGCCGTGGTTAATTCCCGGAGCACCAGCCCCGCTGGAACAGCAGATCAATACCCTATGGCAACAATCCAGAGGCCAACTGGGCACACTTTACGCACTGGGTGCCGATGCCTATAAGCTCTACCCAAGACTCCAGCAACTGGCAAACCTGCAGGGTAGCCAATTGCAGGGCATGACCGGATCACTGAGTATTGCTCCGAGCGGAAAAGTCCGTCGTGAACTCTCGTGGCAAATATTCAGGAATGGCCGACTCACGCCACTCCCTATCGTGAAGCCCAAAACCCCCGAACGTGAGATCTCTCTGAAAAACAGAGCGAAGAAACCAGTAACCACCACTATTTCCGCCCTCTATGCCCTGGAAGCTCAACCTCAATAGCAGAAAAGGTGCCGAAGCCGAAAAAAGCGCCCTGTTGTTTTTGCAGCAACAGGGACTAACGCTTTTACATAGAAACTTTGCCTGCAAAACCGGTGAAGTTGACCTGATTATGCTGGATCATGCCACCCTGGTTTTTGTCGAAGTTCGCTCCCGAAGCCATATTCAATTCGGTAATGCAGCCAGCTCTATTGACAGAAACAAGCAACAGAAAATTCGCAAGACTGCCGCCGTTTATTTGCAAAAATATCGCCAGCACAGCCACAGGATTTGTCGATTTGATGCAATATCCATTGACAATCATGACGGCACAGGGCAAAACAGCTTAAAATGGATTAAAAGTGCTTTTTAAGAAATTTTCTTAGTGGCAGAGAAATCTTCTGATCGCTGTTCAGAAGAGCGACTTCAGAAGAAAAAAGAATGAAAACCGGATGGTTTTCATTTCAAGGTTTCAGGCATGCATGAACGTATAACGCAACACTTTTCCGACAGCATCGACGCCAAAATCCGCTCGGCAGATGCTCTCCCTCCGCTCATTGCCGATGCAGCAGAGATGATGGTTCAATCTTTGCTGAGCGAGGGAAAAATCATGGCCTGTGGCAATGGCGGCGCGGCAGGCGACGCCCAGCACTTTGTTTCTGAGCTGCTTAACCGGTTTGATCGTGAACGCCCTGCTCTGCCAGCCCTGTCACTTTGCGCAGACAGCCTGACCATGAGCTCCATCGCTAACGATTCAAGTTACAACGAAGTGTTCTCTAAACAGATACGGGCACTCGGTCAGGAAGGTGACATACTGCTGGCCATTTCAGCCCATGGCAACTGCCCCAATATGGTTCAGGCCATACAGGCCGCCCATGACAGGAACATTCAGGTGATCGCCCTGACCGGCAAAGACGGTGGTGACATGGCGCGCCTGCTCCACCCGGAAGAGGTGGAAATCAGGGTGCCTGACATCAGCCCACAGCGCATACAGGAAGTGCATACCCTGGTCATTCATTGCCTTTGCGATCTGATTGATGAGTTCCTGTTTTCCGCTGAATAAACTGGCATCATCTCCAGCAAACCTTAATTTTTCACTCTGCATGAGAGGGGAACCATGAAACCTATCGGCATTGCGCTCTCTACCTGCCTGCTAACCGGATTACTGACCTTGTTAAGTGGTTGCGCAGCGCTGGTTGACTCCGTTAACGAAGAGCCTGTCAACATTGATAACAGCAAACGGACCTGGGGTTCCTGGGTAGATGACCAGACCATTGAAACCGTCACCGCCGTGAACATTAACAAGGCAGATCCCGCCCTCAGAGAGTCAAGAGTTAAAGTTATCAGCTTTAACGGTATCGTCTTACTCATTGGCCAGGTTCCCAACGAAAACCTGAAGAGGCTGGCAGGCCAGACGGCACAGAAGGTGGAAAAGGTCCGCCAAGTCTACAATGAGCTGGAAATTGGCCCAAACGCCGATATTCTGGTGCAAAGTAACGACAGCTGGTTAACCACCAAAATTAAAACCTCAATGGTGACCAATGAAACCGTTATCGCTGACAGAATCAAAATCAATACGGAACAGGGAACGGTTTATCTGATGGGACTCATTACTCCCAAAATGGCACAGGAGGCCGTATCGATTGCAGCCAATACCTACGGAGTTTCAAGAGTCGTAAAGGTGTTTGAGTACATTCAGTAATCAGCAATAAGATCGGCTCTCTTTGAAGATGCCAGCTTATCGAATTGAACCGTAAGAAGCATATTGACCAGCAAGCAGTGATGGGCATTCACTGGATGGATTGATTTTTCTTTGTTTTATGGCTGTTTTTATCATTTTCACAGTTTCTTTGTCTCGTCCATTGAATCGAGCGGCGGAAAGAGGTGCCTTGGTGAAAGCAAAACGGCCTAAGCTCAATATTTTCATTTTTTTCTCTGGGTCTGCACCATTAGCTAATAAGAGCCCAACAATCTCATTGTTACCCTCCTGGGCTGCAAGATAAAGCGGCGTGGCCCCATTTTTAGTAGCCAGGTTAACATTAGCCCCTTTCTCGATCAGCAGCCGGGCCACCTCATAATTAGCCTCTTGAACTGCAAGATAGAGCGGCGTGGCCCCATCTTTAGTAGCCAGGTTAACTTCAGCCCCTTTGTCGATCAGCAGTTGGGCCAGCTCAACATATCCTTTATGTGCAGCACAAAAGAGCGGCGTGAGCCCGCCTTCAGTAGCCAGGTTAACCTTAGCCCCCTTGCTAATCAGTAGCCGGACCACCTCATTATTAGCATTCTGAACTGCAAAATGGAGCGGCGTGGCCCCCATGTTAGTAGCCAGGTTAACATTAGCCAGTTTGTCGATCAGCAGCCGGGTCAGCTCAACATATCCTTTTTCCGCAGCCCAGGTGAGCGGCGTGGATCCTTTTTCATTAGCCTGGTCAACATAAGCACCGTTGTCGATCAGCAGCTGGGCCAGCTCAACATGACCTTCTTGCGCAGCATAAATAAGCGGCGTGTACCCATCTTTAGTGACATAATTAATATTGGCTCCCTGGTGGATCAGCAGTCGGGCCAGCTCAGCATGCCTTTCAGCAACTGCAACAACCAGCAAGGAAACGAAATCCCCGGATTTCACGGAGCGGTAATCCTTGTAAACAATAGATCTGTCCTTTTGCAGTTCTCTATCCAGACAGCCGAGATCGCCGACCCTGCAAGCCGCCAGTGGTGCGGGCTCATTGTAGGGGTTGGCACAGCTTGCTTCAGAAATGGCAGAACCGGGCTCATCAAATCGCTGATAGGTGGAAAAATACCCTCTAATTGACTCCATAGCTCCCCTAGTCTAAAGCATTAGTTAAAACATCGAATGGTTAGTTCAGCAAAATCGCCGTGAACCCTCGCCCAATTTGGCGAGACTCGACAGATTTGCACCACAACGGCACTGATCTTAGACAAAGGATATAATTCCTGCCAGACTGGATGCCCGCCTATTGAATCTGATGTCGCTGAGCCAGATGATTGTTGGAACGAAACTCAATTTCCGGAAAGCACTTTCAAGCCTCCGGTAATGGCAAAGACCCGCTCGGAGTCAGCAATCACTTCCGGATTAAGCGTTCCGGACATTGATTTCCAGACCAGCCGCCCATCTTCCAGTTCCGGCATTTTCAGATAGTCAGCCATGGTCCCATAACAGGGGACAGCATCCATATGCAGCAGACCACGCTCCGCCAGGGCTGCCAACAGAACGGGAACACCACCGGCAACATGAAACTGATGGATATCCGCAGGACCATTCGGATAAACACGGGTCAGCTGCGGAACCGTCTGTGACAGGGCATCAAAGTCATCCCAGGTCAGGATAAAGCCGGCGGCCCGGGCTACGGCAATCATATGGATAGAATGGTTGGTACTGCCACCAGAGGCCAATAAAGCCACAAGGCCATTGACCAGGCTTTTTTCGTCCAGCACTTTACAGAGCGGACGATAAGCAGGAGCCCCGTGAATTTTGCTGGTGATATCCGCTGCAATTTCCTGCGTCAGGACATCACGCAGCCCGGTCCCCGGAGGAATAAACGCGGAGCCTGGCAACATAAGGCCCATGGCTTCAAATACCAGCTGATTGGTATTGGCCGTACCATAAAAGGTACCGGGTGCAGGGTAAGCATTACACGCTATGGTCAGCAGCACATCTTTAGTCACTCCACCGACAACATAGTGCTGACGGACTATTACCTGTTCATCATCAGTAATAACGGTAGGCATTGGGCCGGAAGGTACAAAAGCCGTCGGCAGATGACCAAACGACAATGCACCAATAAGCTGCCCGGGGGCAATCTGGTCACACACACCCAGCAACAATGTTGCATCAAAGGTGTTATGGCTCAGACTGATCGCAACGCTCTGGGCAATAACATCCCGGGAGTACAGGGACATATCCATCCCGGTCTGCCCCCGGGTTAAATCATCACCCATGGCTGGCACGCAACCGGCGACCTGGGCACTGTGCCCCTGTTGGGCCAGCGTTTCCTTAATGGTATACGGATAATCCTGGTATGGCTGGTGTGCACTCAGCATATCGTTGTATGCCGAGATAATCGCTACATTTACCCGGGTAAAGTCAGAAATGGCGTCGTTCTGGCGGTTATCACAGGCCGTCGCTGCATGGGCAAGATTGCTACAGCTGAGGGACTGGCAGATTTTGCCGGTACTGGCCTGATGCTCCATACGGTCAAGATAGTTCTGACGAAGTGACGCACTGCGCTCTGCAATCCTCTGGGTCACTTCAAGCACGGTAGTATTCATAGCGCAACCTCTCTGCTGACACTTCCCGTCCTTGCGGACTATGTTTCACAGTCCGTTGCTCAGGGAACAGGCTTGATCAGCACGTAAAATTCCACAGTGAAAGCTTTTACGATGGTGAGGCAAAGTGGGTACCCAGAAGGCTGTCCGAAAACAGTCTCCCGGATATCATCACAGCTACATGCCATTGCGGAATGTTTTGTGATCAACCACACCACTTTCTCTGACTTGCTGTAATCCTGTTGAATACGCCTTCAGCAGTTTAAGGCAGTAGTCCACCCTGTCCTGCAGATGCTTATCCCCTTCAGGATCCTCTCCCGTGAACACCTGCCCGACATGACGGACAATCACATGATCAGGCAGATAACAGATACGGCAATTTTTGTAACTACTGGTACGAAGTTCCACCACAGGATACGCCCCACCCTGCCCGGCAGAAATCGCAGTAATCAATGCGGGTTTATGGCCCAGCTCAGCTGTACTAAACAGAAGGAAGAAATTCTTCAACCCTGCCGGTACCATGCCACTCCACTCAGGTGCCACAACAATCAGCGCATCCGCCTCTTTCAATTTCTGTTTCCAGGGTGCCAATCTGGCCTGCCACTGCTCATCACCACGCCAGATGGACTCATCCCAATGGGGAAGCGGGTTACCCGCCAGTGATAGAATCTCAACCGAATCAAATAAGGAAAGCTCAAGAACACGATGTGCCAAAACCCGACTGATCCGCTCACTCTGGGATTCCAATCGATGACTGCCACTGATAATTGCAAGCTTCATTTTTCTTCCTGTTCTGCCCTGGACAATGTCACCCCAAACTTTAACAGAGAGTTGCAAAGTCCGGGTTTATTTTTTTACCATTCTTGCAAGATCGTCATTACCGCTTCCAGCACTGCTATGATTAAGCCTTCAGGTCTTCTACATGGGTAAAATTGATAAGGTCTCACTATGCAGGTATCCAATGGGTCAAATAACGTAGCATCATCAACTACGTTATTAACCGAAGTCAACACCAGTGGTATTGTTCGCACCGATACTTTTGATACACAACTAAATCGTCAAGTTCCGCCATTGAATACTTCGAAAGAAAAACCGCTAATCCGCTATAAAATCGAAGAAATGAATCCTGCATCACCCGTTAAAGCAACTGTCGAGCATGGGGCAGAACCCCCGGAAACCGCTCAAAAAGACCGACCGTTAGCCAGTGTTTCGGAAATAACAGAACCATCTCTGCCAGCAGCCAAACGAGCTATCTTCTATGAAGTACTCACTGAAATCATGCACTTTAACCATGATCATCCGGGACAACTGTTTATTTTTGGTTCCTGTGGTATTGACCTGCTACACAGTCATATTAATGAGAATGTGAATGATATTGATATACTGTTGAATGATGAAGAAACCACCAACAAACTGCTTATTCATCTCAATCAAAAACTGCAACGTATAGTGTTCAGCGAAGCTTTTCCCTGGGAAGACTGTAGCCCAAACATGCGTCTTGTTGGTAACCATCCAGATAACGTTGAGATATCACCTTTATCAGGGCAGTTAACCCTGTTTCTTACGGGAAAACCCTGGATCAAAATTGAATGTTTGGTTAAAACCACATGGATGAAAGAACTGGACTTCACACATGATCATTATGTCAACAGAATCCCCACCTATATAAGTACACAGTACAGCGGTACCATTCCTGTTTTGTCGACAAATGGTTATCTGGCTCTCGATCTTTTATCGTTGAAAAACAATAAGGACAATTTAGTTACAAATACAAAAGACAGCCAAAAACTGACAGAAGTACTCAATAGCGCAGTCGCTCTTGCAAAAATAGAGAAGCACTTTACCACTCTGTACTGTCAGCAAAAAAATCCATCTTTTTACCAGTCAGAACCATTTAAAGCACTGATTAGAGGGTTTCATGAAATAATTACTTTAATCAGGAAGATTTACCCTGTTGATCGCTTATACCACTGTTTTTTTGGTTCACCCTATCAGCTAAAACATTCCGCATCCCTGGAAAAAAGGGCGTTGATCAATATTCTTTCGTCGGACAGATTCAGGCATGAAACTGCCTACTCATTCAATGAACTGATGATTTTACTGAGAAATGATTTTCATCTGGAAAATACTGCAAAAGATGGCAATTGTTTTTACGAGTCCCTTGCCAGTGGACTGAATAAAAACCCAACAGCAGCAACCAACTTCCTGAAAACGTATAATTTTCTGCAGGGCACCTTGCTCCACAATACTCCGAATACAAACGTTGTCATCAGTTCTGAAATGGTAAGGTGTACAATCCATAACTGGATAGCCTGCGCACACAACGCCGGATTGAGCGCTTTTGAATACGAGGAACTGAATACTCTGATCCTTCCGGAGTCTGGCATAACCATTAATGACCTGCTGGAGAACCGAACCATTGCCGATTCGGCAGGTAATCCCAATGATACCGCCCACTACGGATGGAGCTCTCTATTGCACATAATGGCTATCGTCACCGGGACAACCATTATCTTGCTGAAAGTCAACCCCAAAGAGCAAAATATTGAGAAACACAAGCACAGTATTCATGAAGCAAAGCAATTAACGCCAAATCTGATTAATACGTTAACTGTTAAGCAACCAGCACTGTTTAACAGCAATGCTGGTGATGCACGACTAACCAGTTTATTATTTATTGCTCACTCTGGAGGAGACCATTATTATGCGGCTTCTCCATCGCCAAGGCTGATGAACATTTTCAAGCCCTATATTCTTGCTGAATACTATCTTACAGCACCTCTCCAGGCTAAAGAAAATCAGTTAACACAACCGCAACATCACTCCAGTCAACCACTGGCTCATCAGCAGACCATCAACGTAGAGACATTCGGCCCTCCACTCAGCCGCTCAAACAAAAGCTCAGATTCAAATGTTGTCGAACAGGACACCAAAAGATCCCCCCCGGAAGTACCGGCGAGCTGCGTTTCAAGCAAAAAAACGCCATCAAAAAAAACAACAGCCGGGCCAGCCAATCCGGCAGAGACCAAAGAGGCAGACCAGGAGGAACTCATTAAGAAAAAAATTCAAATCGTGTTAACCATAATATCCAACCCGAAAACCAGTGACAGCTTGAGTGAAAAAAGGAAGGATAATCTGGGAGATAGTTTATTCAGTGAGGTGTTAAAGGTTATTCAGGAACCCGACCAGACGGATCCGATAACTATTGACATGAGAGTCTTTTCGGATACGACACTGTTAGCACTGGAAACAGGAAAGCGGTTAAATCACATAGAATCCATACTGATCCTGGCACTTTATAAGGTCATTCATCACTGTGACGTTAACAACCCGATATTCATGACTGAAATACTCAGGGACTTGCAAACCGTCAACCGTGTACAGCACATGAAAGCCTCCGCGGTATTGGCGATTCTGGCTGCCCGGACCGGATCTCCTGAAGCATTCAATCTTGCCATGCAGCCCTATGACCCCACTCACAACAACCAGACATATCATGATCTGCACTTCACTCTTCCAGCCGAATTCGACGCAATCTACCCAGATTACCATATTGTTATTCCCCTCCATATTTATAGTGTTATGTATTTTTTAGAAAAAAAGAACCTTTCTGCAGCTGACTGGAAAGAGATAGATCTGGCTTTTCCTGTCAATGAACAGATCAACGCGTTATTAACCCCAACACTTTTAATCAGTGATACACCTGAATCAGGTACAACAGACATCACCACAATGCGCCGGGCAATGCTGTACTGCGCGTACAAGGGCACTATATCCCTGCACAAAGGTGACACTGCGCGCTCCCTGACGTTCTTTTTAAAATCAGCCATTGCCTACATAATGGCAACAGATAACGGGACAGATATCAGTCATTACGAAGAGGCAGCAGGACTATCGGCTATTTATATGACGATTCGCCTGATCTCCTGTATTGATACGCAGTGCAACCTGCAGACAGAAGCGCCTTTTCTTCATAGCTGGATGCCTCATATTGATCTTATCCGACATCACCTTGAAACTGCCAACCTGAAAACATTGCTCTACGCAATCAAGGCACAACGGGCTACCGAAACACTATGGACTCACAGCTGGTTTACCTATGCCTACAGCAAAACAGCAACCCTGCTGGGGCAGGTAATGCCTGAGTCTTTTGAGACGTTCAAGTCCTTAATGGATCACGAAATAAAATTCCTGTTTGATAATGGCAGCCCCATCCAGGAACTCCCGGCCCAGGCCGCCAGGCAAAAACCCGATACAACAGACACAACAACACTCGTTGCCAGAAACAGTAAGGTATACACACTTGCCAGCTCTGCTAATGGCAATAAAAAATGGTGCGCAGACCCGGTATTGCAGGCAAAGTACAAAATAAGTGAGAAACAGGAACCAAAAAAACAAACCAGAAGAGCGGTAGACATTGTTCGAACCCTGAAACAAAGTGTTGACCGTTTGTCAGTTGACTTTTTGCAGTTATATCAGGATGCCAATCCCAATAAAACAAGAAACGCAGCCAATATTTATGCCCGAGCCATTCTGTTACTCGACCAAAGCAATGAACTGGCAACCCAGGATATCGCCATCATTACTCGCGAACTCGAAAACATATCCAAAGACAGGGCAAAAAACAATTTTCTGGAAAAAACCAAAATGCAACAAGCAATGTTAATGTTCAACACATTATACGGCTTTGCTGCACTGTCTCATATCAAAGAAGAGTTCATGTTTAAACAGGAGGTGGCGCAGAGGATAATAGAATTTCACAATACCCTGCTTACCAAAGAGTCAATTGAATCCATCACAGGCAAACACCAGCAAAAGGTGGATAAAATGGTAGCCCACTTCATCGAATTGCTGGACCCTTTACAGTACACCGTTAGCTCTGAACAATTCTTAAAAAGCATGGTTTTGATATTGGCTTCCTGTAAACGCCTTGTTTCAAACTGTATAAGCGATAAAAATGTCGCTTCCATAGAAGCTCTGATCAAACAATGGATAGCTTATTGTAATGATGAAATCAATCTGCTGGAAACACTGGAGCTGATCATTAAACTTGGCTTTCGTGACCATGAATTCCTCGCATATTTTAACCCTCTTATTGATACAATATTACTGAAAATTCAGTACATGACCGCAAAACAAGACGATAGTTATGATAAAGAAGACCAGCTGATTCTTTATCAAAATGTTGAAAAAATACTGGGGAAATTCGATTCAACCAGGCAGATCAATTTTTACCAGTCCATCTGGGCACCCCAGTTAGAAAGGCTCCGCAAAATAACCCATCAAGAGATGGAAATTAAAAATGCCGAAGTAGAAAAGTATTGGAATATTTTGATCAAAGAAGAGCAGGAAAATAATGCCAGAGAACAGAAAAAACTGGAAGCCATTATCAATAGCAAACTGTCAACAATAACCTCAAAAAAAAACAGCCATAACATTGAGAATAGCGATGAATCTGACAACGAAGAATCCACCTCAGTGGAAAATCATCAACCACCCTGCAGTGCCAGTAGTGATCACTTTGGTGACCACAAAGACATCGCTTCCCGGAAAATCGAATTTGACACACTGGAATCACTGGATATGGCATGGCGACATTATGCGAATGGTCAGCTACCACACGCAGATGCCATTGTATTGGAGCTGTTGAATAACCCTCCGGACGACTCACTATTGACTGTCCAGATAAAATCGTTACGAGCCGAGATACTGATTAAACAATTTTTTGATGTCATACCACAGGGTATTCAGAGGGGGCGGGGCATTACCACTTGCTCCACTGATTATCTGAAAAAAATGGAATCCGACCTGGCCAGACAAAAAGAGTTGTCAAAAATGGATAAAAATACACGAATCACTCTACAAAAACAGGAGATACGTAATCTCAGTGATAAAGTTTTCGAACTGGCAACATCATTCTCAACACATCAACAAATTCTGAAAGATGCGTTTACGCTGCAAAAAGAGATCATCAATGTACTGCAACTATTCACCTTCGACAGTGATCAGGAAACACAGGATTTATCACTGATCAAATTTGACCTTGAACTGATTATCGAAGCACAAGATCGTATTACCAGCTTTGTATCCAATATAAAAACAGCCAGTGAAAATCTGATAAAACTCCTTAACTGCCGAAAGCAACTGCTGGCGCTTATACAGGAAGTATCTGCCAGGAAATCAATTTCAGGCCAGCCCTGTTTGCCAGTCACCTGGAATATCGCCTCGAAAAACAGACCATCTGGCACGAAAAGCGATCTTGATCCAGCCCCGGAAGAAACCCAGGCCGAAAATTCCATCACTGAAATCCGCAGCAAGATGGAAATGCTTGCCCAAGCGATGGAAAATTTCAAAGCTCACCTGCTTGGGCCGCAACAGAGTAATTTTGTAAAGAAGCTAATCGAAGCATCTTGAAAAAGAGCCGCATAGCGGCTGTTTTTCAAAGGGAGTCTGTATATAAAAGGGCTACTTAACCACTTTTAAATGAGGACGCCCCGGCTTTTTCGGTGGTTGAGGCGGCTCTTCGTCCGGCACTTCTGCCTGAACATCTTCCGCCTCTTCCCGCTCATCAAGTGGCTCTGCCTCAAAGACCATTCCCTGACCATTCTCCTGGGCATAAATAGCCATCAATGCCGGAACAGGCACGGTAATCGTCAGGGCGCGACCACCGAAACGGCCGTCAAACATGATGTAATCATTACCAATATTCAGAGCCCGTACCGCCGTTGGCGAGATGTTCAGAACAATCTGGCCATCCTTAACGAACTCCTGGGGAACCTCAACGCCACGGCGATAGGCATCCACCAGAATATAGGGTGTGCAATCATTATCAAGAATCCATTCATACAGTGCTCTGGCAATATACGAACGGCTACTGGTCATTGTCATAACAGCCTCCGGACAAACACTTCACGCCGCCAGCCAGGTTATTCACGCATTTCCTTTTCGATTTCAGAAAGGCTTTCCTGGAACGACTCACGCTCAAATAAACGCTCAGCATAGTCCAGAATAGACTTACCCTGTTTCGGCAGCTCAACACCCAGCAACGGCAGACGCCAGAGGATCGGTGCCACACAACAGTCCACCAGGGTAAACTCTTCACTCATGAAGAACGGCATTTCAGCAAAAACAGGCTCAACAGCCAACAGACTCTCCCGCAACTCTTTACGAGCACGAGCCGCCGGTGTCTCCTTGGTTTTGGGATCCAGAATAGTATCCACCAGGGCACACCAGTCTTTCTGAATGCGGTGCATGATCAGTCGGCTCTGGGCACGGCTGACTGGATAAACCGGCAGCAGCGGTGGATGAGGGAAACGTTCGTCCAGATACTCCATCATGACGTTTGGTTCATAAAGAACCAGTTCCCGGTCAACCAGGGTAGGAACGTTGTTGTAGGGGTTCAGATCAGAAAGCGCCCGAGGAAGGTTTTCCGGATTTACATTCTGAACGTCCACCGCAACGCCCTTTTCTGCCAGTACAATACGAACCCGGTGACAGTAATGGTCAGCTGGATCCGAGAAAAAAATCATGGATGACTTTTTGGCAACTACAGCCATTAAGTACCCCCGCCTTCATGCAAAGGATGAGAGAGTTCGGCAACAATCCCGGCCATGACAACAGCCAGAGGGTGACCACAGGCTACTGCATAAACGGGTAAAACAGCCGCCCGCGAAATAACGGACTATCATAGCAAACTTTGCACCTGCCATAACAGTCCCATCAACGCAAATACTGACTACAACATCTGGCTTTTGATGTCAAATAAAGCGGTTTACGACGCCTCAACAGTGGTTCGGGT
>NZ_JAHHPM010000511.1 GCF_024606345.1 Endozoicomonas sp. YOMI1 | reverse complement strand
CTCACTCTCCGTTCACCCTGAGCGGAGTCGAAGGGTGCCTGGCACGATCTATCATTAGGCAAAACCATTCTCAGGATAGCCGATAAACACGATGATAAAAGTAATAACTGAATGAACGGTTAATCAGTGTAAGCCTGAAACGAGCTTCATTGGATTAAGTTCAAATCACCTCATAAAAAAAATTTTAATCAATTTTCTGCAATTCTCGCTACGGGGTCGCCCAGACGGGGTCGCCGAGACGGGGTCGCCGAGACGGGCGCTATTCTCAGACAGTTTCCAGGTGTGATGATCAGGCGTCTTCCTTTAGTACACGACGATATGCTGTAAACTGATGACCAAATGTGTCAATACCCTCCTGGCGAAGTGCAGGAGCATGATGCAACAGGTAGTGATCCAGCGCACTCTGCCCAGACACTTGATAGCGAATGGAAAAACCGGTTGAATAAGGTCGTGCTGTCAGCTGATCATCTTCCGTCAGCTTAAGTATTTCCGCACTGTGAAACCCTTCGGCCTTCAGCACTGCATCAACATGTGGCTTTAACCAGGCCCTGAACTCATCCACAATATCATTATCCACCAGACAATTGACTTCATAGATGATCATGAACGCCCCCTGAATATTCATTTGCGAGCATTGGATAATAGTGGATAAATGGCAGATAGGCAGAAGATCAGGCTTTCCGCACAATATTTAAACCATGCCGGATGGGCAGCAGCACACTCTCAAGTTTTGGATGCTGATAAATGTAACGATTCAGATCGGCAATCACCTGATCCCGCTCCTCCTGAGGGTCAAGCACCTTCCCTTTCCAGAGTGCATCATCAATAACCACAAGCCCATGAGGGCTCATCATGGGCAGTACCATCTCCAGATAATCGCGGTACTTCTTTTTATCTGCATCGATAAACACCAGATCCAGTTTTTCCGCTCTCAATTCCGGGATGGTATCCAGTGCCCTGCCAAAAAGCACTTTTATTTTATGACCATGGGGTGACCGATCAAAAAACTCCTGTCCAATGGCAATGGACCTGGGGTTGGTCTCACAGGCATACACCACGCCATCATCGGGTAAACCCTCTGCCATGGATAACGCTGCATAGCCGGTAAACATACCAATTTCCAGCACGATTTTACTGCGGCTGATCTCAACCAGCATTTTCAGGGTCTGCCCCACCAGCCGACCGGAGAGGTTAACGGGGTAACGGGTTCTGTCCACCGTGGCCTGAGCCAGCTCTGCCAGAACCGGAGATTCACCGGACGTCATCGTCTGGCAATAGTTTTCAATTGCTGGATCAACCATCCAGTCCATGCACTGTACCTTCTCTTGATAATAAAGCATTGATAAAAGAACCTTGATAAAAAGGGCGCTCTCCATGAAGATGAGGCCACAACTTATAAAGCGTTGAAAAAATCAGCTGCGAATTTTAAGCGAGGGAGCCATGACAGAAAAGCCCGTTATTGAAATAGAGTACTGCAGTCAATGCCAATGGCTGTTACGTTCTGCCTGGCTGGCACAGGAGCTGCTAAGTACCTTTAATACTGATATAGGGGAAGCTCGGCTAAAGCCGGGGGGGTATCTTCATCATCAAGCTGAATGGCGAAGAGATCTGGGAAAGGAAAAAGAATGGCGGTTTTCCTCAACCTAAAGAAATTAAACAGAAAGTCAGGGATGCGATTGCCCCTGAAAGAGATCTTGACCACAACGACCTTTGAGGGAGGTCAGATTCATTCTAAGGAACTGTCATTTAATAACTTCGACATTTCAGTAAGAAGCGCTGCCCGCTTGCCGCCACCCGCTGCCCGAAAAAGACAGGCCGTTTTTGCTTTTGCGGCCAACAGCCAACAGCCAACAGCCAACAGCCAACAGCCAACAGCCAACAGCCAAAGACCTTAACAAGTCTCAGTCAAATGCGGAACTTATTCCGAGACAATTCCTAACCTCCATGAACCCTACACCCAGGCACTCTCTTTCTTGCGGATCTTCAACATCGGCAGGAACACACCAAGAAGAATACCTAGTAATATCGTACCACCACCAAAAAGAAACCATCGTAGTTTATTATCCCTATTCAGCTGAAGATATTCCGCCTGCAACACCTGCAGCTGGTTTTTCAGCCGCTCGTTTTCCTCAACCAATTGCTGGTTACGACGATCTATCGCCAGGGGCTCAGCAGAAATATCCTGCAGTCGTTTCATCTCAACCTGCTGGCGATCCAGTTTATTATCAGCCTTGCTGAGTTCCGAGATTACCTTTTGCAGCTGACCATCCTGTTCAGTCAGGCGTTTTTTCAGCGCTTTATTATCTGCTGCAATTTTACTGGCCCGTTCCAGGGCAGCGGGTAACTGACTAAAAGCCGGTGGGTTTATCATCAGATATTGTGCCGGTACATAACCTTCCTGATCACCGTGTTTCACTTTACTGAAGCCATTGCCAGAATTTTCTTCCAGCAGTACCAGCCCGGTACCGGTCTTCAGTCCACGATGAAGAATTCGGTATTCATTACTGGGTCCGCTGCGCATGGGTACATAGGTAATATCAGTGATATATCGTGTCTCTGCACAGACCTGCCCAATCCATAACAAACCGAACAGAACAACCAGCCAATGTTTTTGCGTTTTCACAGGTATCAGCATCTCAAATCACGGCAGAACTTTTTTAAATGGCTTAACGATAACCTGCCGATAAACGCCAGTCTCAATATAGGGATCTGCATCTGCCCAGGCCTGTGCTTCGGTTAAACTGGCAAATTCGGCAACCACCAGACTTCCGGTAAAGCCAACCTCCCCCGGATCATTGCTGTCTATAGCAGGACAGGGACCAGCCAGCACCAGCTGCCCTTCATCCTTTAATTGCTGAAGCCGCTCAAGATGCGCGGGGCGCGCCTTCATTCGCAATGGCAGGCTATTATCAACATCTTCACTGAAAATAGCGTAGAGCATTTATTTCTCCTCAGTCTGAATATGTTTTGAAATCACCAGAAACTGACCAATCACAAACAGGAATGTCAGAATAAGGCTGCCGAACACTTTAAAGTCCACCCAGATATCGTGGAAGGTAAATGCCACAAAGAGGTTCGCCGCCCCCAGAAGAATAAAAAATATGACCCAGCTGATGTTCATCTTGAGCCAGATATTGTCCGGCAGTGTTATGGCGTGTCCCATCATCCGTTCCAGCAGAGTCTTTTCACCGATAAACTGACTGCCCAGAAATGCAACCGCAAAGATCCAGTTGACGATTGGGGTTTTCCACTTCAAAAAAGCTTCATCATGAAAAGTCAGTGTCATGCCCCCAAACAGCATAACCGCTGCGAGAGTGACCACATGGCTTTTCTCCAGCTCCCGGTTTTTCAGATACAGGCTGCCATACACCAGAATGGAAGCAACCATCAACACCAGAGTTGCGCTGAACGGTCCACCCAGTTCAAAGTCATTTGCCCCCAGGCTGACCATTCTCGGGTCCATTTTATAAACGACAAAGAAAAGAATCAGAGGAATAAAGTCAATTATTTGCTTCATATTTGGCCAATCAGAGTAGAATAGGAGGCATCAACTTGTCACCACGTTAGTGAATAACGGTTAGGGAGTTTGAGCCTGCTGGCAATAACAGTCAAACTACATAATAAACTAATTGAATTTCAGGGTAACAAGCAATTTTGATTTCCATTGATTTACACAGTCACACCACCGCTTCCGATGGAACCCTTGACCCAGTTGAACTCTACCACCGGGCTCAGGAACGACAGGTCCATACTCTGGCCATTACCGATCATGACACCGTTGCTGCCCACTACTTCCTTAGAGACCAGGTCCCTGAGGGTGATATTCGATTAATCACCGGCATTGAACTCTCCACTACCTGGTCCGGTGCTGAAATTCATATTGTCGGTTTGAACTTCTCCCTTGATCATAGGGATCTGGAGCTGGTCGTCAAAGCCCAGGGCGAGTCCCGCAGAAAACGCTCACATCATATTGCCGAACGGCTGGCCAGCCGTTTGCCAGACTGGAATGCCGATCAGATTTTTCGAAAAGTCCTTGAGGGCGCGGTTGAACAACAGCAAAACAGCCGTCATGGCTTTATGCTGAAACCGGACGACGTGCAGATTGGTCGGCCACACTTTGCCCGCTGGCTAATCAGTGAAGCGCGATGCCATGATATGGATGCTGCGTTTCGCAAGTACCTTGATAACAGCAAAATTGGCAACCTTAAAGCCTTCTGGCCAAAAATGAGCCAGGGCGTTGCCTGGATCCGGGCACTGGGAGGAACGGCCGTTCTTGCCCACCCCGGAAAATACCGGATGACCGCCACCAAACTCAGGGCTCTGATCAAAGACTTTACCCTGGCAGGCGGACACGCCATGGAGGTCCAGGGATCTAACCATCCACACAGTCAGGTAGAACAAATGGCTCGCTATTGCCGGAAGTTTAACCTGATGGCATCACAGGGCAGCGATTTTCATAACCCGGACTACCCATGGGTTGATATTGGGCGATTGCCTCCCTCTCTCCCTGAAAACCTGAAACCGGTTTGGGACATCTGGGAATAGCGCCCGCTGTGGCCGGGGAAGAAGGTTAAATCATCGCAGTGTTGTCTGGTTCATCAGTAACACCCGTGAGTGATCACAAGCAGACATGTGAGCCCGTCTTAAGTACTTTTAGAATCCCGGCGGCTACCACTGGCAAGCACTTCTTTCCTGTTGACCTCAGTGTTATGATGCGCCACCGCTTTTGCGCAAACACCACCGTGCTCTTTCGCTGAAGCATTACTCTTCAGGCTGACGATTGCCATGAGCCAGTTCTTTCAGATTCACCCCGACAACCCACAACTGCGCTTGGTCCGACAGGCTGTCGATATTATTCGTGATGGCGGTGTGATCGCCTACCCTACCGACTCAGCCTATGCCCTGGGTTGTCACATTGGCGATAAAAAGGCGGTTGAGCGGATCCGGAAAATACGCAGGCTGGATG
Source organism: Endozoicomonas sp. YOMI1 (assembly GCF_024606345.1). Classification (GTDB taxonomy): domain Bacteria; phylum Pseudomonadota; class Gammaproteobacteria; order Pseudomonadales; family Endozoicomonadaceae; genus Endozoicomonas. The sequence goes on along the minus strand of NZ_JAHHPM010000511.1, from coordinate 7,575 downwards.
AAAAGCATAATTTTACCCTGGTCTGCAGAGACCTCTCCGAACTGGCGACTTATGCCCAGGTGAATAATACGCAATATCGAATGCTGAAAAATCACACCCCGGGTCCCTATACCTTCATTCTGAAAGGATCCAGAGAAGCGCCTCGACGGTTGATGCACCCAAAGAGAAAGACCATTGGCATACGTGTACCTGAGTGCGCAATTGTACAGTCCCTGCTCAGCGAGCTGGGATGCCCAATTATGAGTTCAACGCTCCAATTGTCTGGTGACGAGTTCCCCATGATGGATCCTTACGATATCCGTATGACTCTGGAACCCCAGCTGGACCTGATCATTGATGGTGGATACCGTGGCTTGGAGCCGACGACGGTGGTCAGCCTGATGGAAGATGTCCCGGAAATTCTCAGGGTCGGCAAAGGCAATCCTGAGCCTTTTATGATTGATTAGTTTTTCTTGCGGTAAAGTATCAGCTGTTCGTTCACACAACTTTCTATGATGTGGAATTCAATGATGTGAAATCCAAGGATATAGAATCAACAACTATAGCACAAAGCCAGCACGCCAGAAATCAATCAAACGTCAGAGTACAACACTTTTTTTCAACCCTGACAAGAAAACTATTTTTTCTATTATTGAAAAAATCGTCTAGGATTGATTATCTAATTCATAAGACAATCACACGCTACATCCAAATCCATAAATCAAGAATTAAATAGTGAATTACCAAATTCAATCAATTTACAAAGCACTGATCAAACCATGCCAATATCAGCAGTCAAAAAACCAGAAACCAAAATATACAAAAAAAAAATATTCATAATAATCATTGGATTTCTTATACACCCTTTAGATATTCAGGCCAAGCTTGGCATACAAAACACCTATCAAATATCACAGCAACACTTTGCACAAGCCTACCCGGATTCTAATGAAAAAATAGAATCAAAAGAAAGTAAAGGTGAGCTTCCTGATACTATTCTCACGCCCGGAGAAAAAAGAAAAATCGTATTAAAATCCCTAACCCAACAAACTGTCGACCAGGCCAGTTCAAAAAACCAAATCCTGACCCATTATGCCGTTAAAGACCTGGATTTATTAAATGGATCAACGCTATCACCCGATCACAGTATTCTGAAAAGCCTTGGAACCCCTATTACTGTATCCGGAGAAATCATGTTAGCCAATATGCTGATTACTCCAACAACCGATATCAATGTACTGGAAAAAAGACAATCAACCATACAATACCTGATCGATCACCCAATGATCATGGCTAAACTGGAAAATCATTTACGACGGTTCTCCACCAATGAGGATGGCATCATATCTCTGCTTGACCCTTCCGACACTATCTACAAAGGACTTTTCCAGAGCCTGGATGCTACCACTCAGTTTGGTATGAATCCGAAAACCAGCAATGAAAAAGAAGCCTCCCGTCGTTTTATTGAAAGCCTGAATTTACTAGGTCTCGGGTTTATGCCCACCTACCTTTATTACAATTCATCACACCCATTACACTTGGTCAGCGGCTTAACACTTTATGGCCTGACACTTTACTTGACACAAAGAAGTGCCAGAAGAGAGAAGAATTATTACACTTACGTAATGGAGCGCAGCAGACGCCCGGGTCTTGCGTTATTTGAAGCCAGAAAACTCTGGATGACACTTGAGAATCATCCACCGTTTCATGATGTGTTTTTATCCTACCCAGAGCTTTCAAGGCTGGATTACTCGAAAGAATTCCGGGAAATACTCGCTCTATTGAAAGAGGCGCCTGAAACCCCTGTCCGTTCCACCTGGCGATACTACACCTCTCATATGGGTTGCTACCATATGGCATTAGAGCTTATGCAGAATAACAAAAGCTCTATGTTATACATCCTTAAGGCAGTCGGTGAAGTTGATGCCTGGTTGACCATTGCCAAACTGGTAAGTCAAGGCCAGAAAAGAGAAAGCAACCCAATTACCTTTGCGAAATACATTCCAGAAAATCATTCACCTTACTTGAGGCTTGACCGATTCTGGAATCCACATTTATCATCAGCGGTAGCCGTACCAAACAGTATTGAAATAGGCGCGCAACTACCGTTGAATACAATAATTACAGGACCTAATGCCGCCGGAAAATCAACCAATATGGAAGGCATTGCCATTGCTGTCCTTCTGGCACAGACCTTTGGCATTGCACCAGCGCACCATATTGAATTAACACCGTTTTCACTGATCCATACTCATATGGATATCAGTTCAGAGGTGGCTGCAGGCCTGTCAACATTCAAGGCAGAATCGGTGAGAGCTATTGAACTGATGGACCATATTGAAAACATGGCAGAGTATCAGTTCAGCCTGACACTGATGGATGAGATTTTCAGCAGTACTAATCCAATAGAAGGCGAGGCTGGTACTTATGGCTACCTGAAAATCATTTCCAACAACCGAAACTCCATTAATATCTGTACAACCCACTACCCCAGACCCACTTTGCTGGCTGATGAATACCCCGGAATATTCCAGAACATGCATGTTCACGCAGAAATCACCAGCGACGGCAGACTGGTCTATGACTACCTTTTAAAGTCCGGATATTCTGAACAGCATATTGCCATCAAGATTCTTGAGGATGAGGGTATTCAATCAGAATTTCTTGATATCGCCACTGACATTATCAAACATCCGGAAAGATACCCTCTTCAGAACCGCAGACACTAACCGGAAAAACGCTTTATTAATGCCTTGTTCAGGGGAATATCCAGTCTTTTGATACTGGCAGAAAGATCAATCATACTATTGGCCACTAAAGCCATTAATTCAGGGCTGGGAATAATGTCTTGCCTTTCCCCTGGATTAAAACTGTCGTACCCTGTCCTCTCAGGACTAACTTGGGAGAGCCCTTTGAGCGCTGTAGACCCCCAGTTGCGTGTTTTATCTGGTATGCGACCCACTGGCCGATTACATCTTGGCCATTATCACGGTGTTTTAAAAAACTGGCTGGCACTGCAACACGAATACGATTGCTTTTTCTTTGTGGCAGACTGGCATGCATTGACCACTCACTATGAAGATACCCAGCACCTTCAGCAACACATGCTGGATATGGTCACTGACTGGCTCGCCGTTGGTGTCAACCCTGGATCTTCCACCATTTTTATTCAGTCCCGGGTACCGGAGCATGCCGAACTTCACCTGCTACTTTCCATGATGACACCGCTGTCATGGCTGGAACGGGTCCCAACGTATAAAGACCAGCAGGAAAAACTCAAAGAGAAAGACCTTTCTACCTATGGTTTTCTGGGATATCCACTCTTGCAAAGTGCTGACATTCTGGCCTATCGGGCAGGCAGCATCCCCGTGGGCGCTGATCAGGAAGCTCATGTGGAGATTACCCGGGAAATTGCCCGCCGTTTTAACCATCTCTATGGCCGTGAACCCGGTTTTGAACAGAATGCCGAAATGGCCATCCGGAAAATGGGCAGAAAACAGGGTGAAATATACCGGAAGCTTCGTAAAACCTATCTGGAAAAAGGCGATGAACAAGCTCTGGAAACGGCCAAGGCCCTGCTGAAAGAACAAAACAATATTACCCTGGGTGACCAGGAGCGTCTCTTCGGTTATCTGGAAGGTACCGGCAAGGTTATCCTGCCAGAGCCGCGAGCATTGCTGACACCGCAAGCCAGAACACCGGGTCTGGATGGACAGAAAATGTCCAAGTCCTACAACAACACCATCAGTCTCAGAGAGAGTGCTGACGAAGTGGACGCCAAGATCCGGAGAATGCCTACGGATCCAGCCCGCATTCGCCGGAATGACCCGGGCGATCCTATGAAATGCCCGGTATGGCAATTCCACAGACTCTATTCTGACCAGCAACGTCAGGACTGGGTACAGAGCGGCTGTACCAGTGCCAGCATCGGTTGCCTGGACTGCAAAAAACCGATAATAGAAGCGGTTCAGGCCGAGCTGGAACCGATACGGATTGAAGCTCTGGAACTGGAAAATAACCAGGATGTGGTCAAGAGCATTATTACCGAAGGGTGTGAGAAAGCCCGCGATGAAGCCCAGGACACGCTTAAGGAAGTCCGTGATGCCATGGGACTGCATTATCGCTAATCATAGGCCCAAAGAGTCATTGAACCACAAAGACCTAGGAGGCTGTGTCTTTGACATTACATCAATCGCTACCTGCCCACGGTAACTCCTCTGGACAGACACCGCCTCTGGCAGGCATGATGGAACTGATTAGCAAATAAGCCATCCAACCTGTATCTCAGTAGATTCAACGGCCCAGCAAGAGGTGAACTGCCCATGACCACGACGGAAGCCGTGGCCAAACAACCAGAACATACGTCAGCCCCATCGGAAGCAGAATCCGTTTCCGTTGTGCTTGAAGCTCCTCATGAAGAAGCTCCCCATGAAAGAGCGGAAAAATCGCTGGCACTGGTTAAGGGCCAACCATTCACCAAGCTGCCTGACGATCTCTACATTCCACCGGATGCCCTGGAAGTCTTTCTGGAAGCCTTTGAAGGACCGCTGGATCTTCTGCTCTACCTGATCAAACGCAACAACATGGATATCCTCGATATTCAGGTGGCCCAGATCACCCATCAATATATGGAATACGTCAAACTGATGGAAAGTTCCCAGTTTGAGCTGGCGGCAGAATACCTGGTCATGGCCGCGACGCTGGCGGAAATCAAATCCCGAATGCTGTTGCCACGAACCGCAGAGGCTGAAGAGGAAGAAGAAGACCCCCGTGCTGAGCTGGTCAGGCGACTGCAGGAGTACGAGCGCTTTAAAAAAGCGGCCGAAGATCTGGACGATCTGCCCAGAATGGGGCGGGATACCTGGCCTGCTAAAGTTCAGACTCCTGATTTTGAGCGAATTCAGGTATATCCGGATGTTGATCTTCAGGATATTCTGGTAGCCCTTAGCGAAGTCATGCGTCGGGCTGATATGTTTGAGCACCACCAGGTGGCGGAAGAAGCACTGTCCGTTCGAGAGCGGATGAGCGAGGTGCTTGCCATGCTCTCCCCTGAACGCTTCACCCCTTTTGTGGCACTCTATCGAGTCAGCGAAGGTCGGCTGGGGGTGGTGGTCACCTTTATGGCCATTATGGAACTAATCAAGGAATCCCTGATCGAGCTGGTACAAAGCGAGCCCTTTGGACCGATTCATGTGAAGGCACGGGTTGAATAACATGGACAATATAAATAGTGAAAAGCCTGATCTCTCACTGATTCTGGAAGCGGCCATCATGGCCAGCAGTCGTCCAGTGACTATTGAACAGCTGGCGGCCCTCTTTCCGGAAGACAGTCGCCCTGATGGCAATGAAATCCGTGAAGCCCTGGTCAAAGTATCTGACGCCTGTGAGGGCCGGGCCTTTGAACTGAAGCAAGTGGCTTCCGGCTTCCGCTTCCAGGTTCGTCAGGCCATGGCACCCTGGATTGGCGGCTTGTGGGACGAGAAACCTCAACGCTATACCCGTGCCCTTTTGGAAACCCTGGCCCTGATCGCCTATCGCCAGCCCATTACCCGAGGGGAAATTGAAGAGATTCGTGGCGTCAGTGTCAGCAGTAATATCATACGCACCCTGCAGGAGCGGGAGTGGGTTCGCGTTGTCGGCCACCGGGATGTTCCCGGCAGACCTGCCATGTTTGCCACCACCCGGCAATTTCTGGATTACTTCAACCTGCAGAACCTAAATGAACTGCCTCCGCTGTCTGAAATCCGGGACCTGGAAGAAGTCGCCAAAGCTCTTGAAATCCCGGAAGAGATTGCCGAAGCACTGGCTGCAGCTGGCGGCACGTTAGAACAGCCGGAACTGGCAGACCAGGAAGTCATCCGGGAGCGTTCAGCCCAGGAGCTGTTCGATGAACTGGATGCCATGGAAGCCGAATTGCCCACTGGCTTTAATGACTTGATCAAGAAGCAGAAAATACCTGCCCTGCAACTGGAAGAAGAGAAAGAACAACAGAGTTCTGAACCAACTGAAGATGAATTAACCACATCTTCTGAAAGCCAGACTGCTGATGATCAATCATCTGAAGAAGCACTTTCTTCTCAGCCTGAAGAGCCAGATCAAACCTTTCATTAATCAAAGACACTCTGGAAGTATTCTTCCAGAGTGTCTGCTGGAACAGAGCCCCCATCCTCGCGTACAGCCTGAAATACCGGTTGAAAATAAGCATCCAACTCACGGGCAAGGTGGTTCAAGTCTTTATTTTTATCGCCATCAAGAAGGTAAGTGAAATCTGGTAATTCATCGCCATCAAGAAGATCATCGGGATATTGTGAGTCTAATAAATTTTCTCTGTAAAATGAGAAGGAAAGTAGTGGCATATGGACTTCTTTGCTCATATCTGTGCAAAAGAGGTGTTCTAGCATCGTTACATCATGACCATCCAGATAGGTACCAATTTTCTCAAGCCCTTCGCCAAGATTAGGCATAACACCTGTATTAGCGATACCGTTGATAAAATCATCGAATTTTATTGGAACCATCCCCCGGGTAATGAGATCAGGTATTTTAGGTTCGTCGGGATTAACGCCATATTTTTCAAGTAATTTGCAATTGGTTTTCTGCCACGATTGGATTCCACAGGCAATTTCATGCCAGTCTTTTAATCTGGCTGTTGTGATAGAGTTAGTGATCATTTGACCAAGTTTCTCTCTGGCATTGTCAACTGCCTTATCATTACCCCCCTTTCCCGAAGAAGATAACGACGCCAGTTTATTCAAACTTAATGTCAAAGCCTTCAGAATCTGCTCACGTTCACAAAGGTAGCCTCCTACAGCACCTTCCGTGGAACCCGCCTCCCCTACCAGAAGACTCTCTAAAGTTTGCTCCAACCCCATGAGGTCGCCAGGTTCTGAACCAGGACCTGAACTAAGGGAGGATAAGGGTGAAGGTTCGTCATCAGAATTCTCATCATCTGAACCAATCGTAAATCTCACAACCGATGGATTATCAGTTCCGCTTCCACCCGATGGTGGATTCATATAATTATAGGCAGGCAAAACAACACTGGATGCTCGAGCGCCAACAGCCAGACTACGCTGGTGATCTTCAGGTGCACGACTGCGAAATGTACCTCCCGCATATTGAGTATCCACTGGCAAGGCATAATCATCCTGATCATAACCATTACTTGTTATTCCGTTAGCATAAGCTGCCAATCCAGTATTTACACTTGGCCAATTCATAATTAAACCTTTTAACGATAGATATTTACTTCCCATAGACAGCTTACTTTCTCAATAGGTTCACTAGTCATTGGAATAATATTTTGATGAATCAAATTAGAAAGTGGCAGCAATGAAAAATGATAAATGAGAAGATCCTGTAATTAGTTTACCGACCGGTAAAACTATTGGAGCTGATGGCTGGACAAAACAAAAAGCCAGCTGAGTAGTCTGGCTTCTTAATTGTGGGGTGAAGTCAGGCGCACAGGGGATCGCGTCTTAATTCCTTTAGCGTCGTGTTATGGCTCTGGGCGCATCTCCCCCCACCCTGAAAGCCATTAGGAGGCTCTTGATTAAAACCGCAACGAGCGCAACATTCGTTGTTATGATCCAAGTC
>NZ_JAHHPM010000510.1 GCF_024606345.1 Endozoicomonas sp. YOMI1 | reverse complement strand
TCTTTACCAAATGGCATGGCAGTTTTTTCTATTTCTGCGCCACTTACCACTGTCCATCACCCAATGCCATCAGCCCGTCCTTTGAACGGAAGTTTGCCAGAATGACCTACAGCGGTAATAACACTTATACCCTGTCTTATATGCGGCACACCGATAAGTGACACGAATTCTTTTATGATCAGGATATAGAGCAGTGCTTTGAGCTGATTGCCCATGAGCCCTGTTTTCTGCCGTAACGGTTATCGGATTTTCTCATTAGCTCAGCATAAAGGTCAGAAATGCTCTTTGATCGGGCGAGTTATCAGCATTGATGTAAGTTGAAAAAACATGAAGAAAGTTTCAGAAATGCTGCTTTCCGTCAGCGGCGATATGTTAAAGACGCCGAGAAACAAAGAGGAAATGCAGGCTCATCTCCATCTGGTGGTGCATGCCTGGAACTGCTTTTTCCGGATTCTGACCGGGAGTCTGAAGGATCATAGTGCCCGGGCATGAATCGTAGAGTATGGACAAACGAACGTTTATGGATACCGAACAAACCCTTGAAATTATCACAGCAACCAACAGTGCCAGTGCCAGTGCCAGTGCCAGTGCCAGTGCCAGTGCCAGTGCCATAAGATCATTGTGCCAGTTCCTGCAGGACAAGTGGGTTTATTTTTATGTCATGTACCAAATGTTTCTTGGCGTGAAATCGATCACAGGTGTGATTATCCAGGGACAGGATGCCTGGGTTTCATTTCCTGTTTCCTATCTGGAAGAGCTACAACCTGCTGAAGCCTGACCTGAATAATTTAGCGAACTATAATACAATATGACGACAACTGTCATTCATATCATGATTGGGGTGGAAATGCTGGAGAAGAACTATCAGCATGCGGAGGCGAGGCGGTTGGTTTCGGAGATTCGGTAGTTATGAAAACCCAGAATTTACTGAAAATCACAGTAACCAGTGAGCTAAGCTCGGCCATCAATAGCATGAAAACAAAGGAGCATGAAAAGCATGCCCGGAAACTGGCGAAGATGGTCAACCTTTGTTACGAAGAAGCCTTGCTGAAGGCTGGATCAATCGTCATTAAGGCGGAAGATATCAAAGCGGAAGGGACCGATCTTATCAGGCCATTTATGGAGACGGTGTACGATCATTTTCTGCAAAACTCCATTGAAGCGTTCAGAGAAGAAGATGATGCCTTATTGCGTGCAAGCAACCCGGCACAGGCTCATCTGAACAGCGAGGATCTGAAGCCCACCAAAGAGTACTTGCTTATGCGGACTAAACGGGATTCAGCCCTTTTTATTCTCTGTGCACTGCTGTCCTCTGTTCTATCTTCTGATGATCTCAGTACATTTCAAACCCATTATCCAAACTCAATGGTGCCGCTGGTGAAAGAAAACGGTAGCACTGATGCATCGTGCAGCATTTCTCGCTCGTCAATGTGACGTAAACGAGTAAGTGTTGATTACCACCTACACGACCAATTTTTCGGTCACCATCAAATCTCTTATGGGAAAGATGGCTGCTGATGTTATTAACCGGATTGAGGTTACCAATCTTCACCAGCTGGCCAGAACTGTGTGTCATTGCATTAACTGGAAAGGGAAAATTGCGGAAGATTCTGATATTTCTGAAATCTGGGATGACATTCTGAAAGCTGACCCGATTCCAGAGTTTGATCGTGAGTCTATTACCAGCGAATATAGTGAAATAGCCGATCCCATGGGGCTTGAAACGGAAGAAGATTATCTGACCGCAGTTCGTTCTGGTAAACCGCGCATCAGCCGTAAGCAGCGTAAGCAACTCTGGCAGGCTTCAGTTTAAGCGGGCACTGAGCAAGCGCAACATGCTCACCCTCGATGGAGTTATACATCAGGCCCGTAAGGCAGTGGAACAGGGTAAATTTGAACGCTTCCGCTACGTTCTGGTGGACGAACTATCGTAAAGATTCTGTATTGATATGTGAGAGTCTGTAGAGAGCTACTTTTTATACCGACTCAAGACTGAACAATGCTTGACCACAAACTCGGAGACCCGAATTAAATCATTGATTTATATGGCGCTCCCAGTAGGATTCGAACCTACGACCTGCCCCTTAGGAGGGGGCTGCGCTATCCAGCTGTGCCATGGGAGCATGCGTTACCGGACTGATACCAAGGGATACACCTTTAAGAACGCGTTTGAAGCGTACTTCATTCACAGTGGATGATCAAGCCTTGGTAGGGTAAAGGGTTTCTAACTGGCGTAAATTGACTTAAGGGCTGTCTTTCTCGGAAAACGCGATTTCAAGCTGTTGCTCAAATGCAAGCATTTTTTCAGCGAGACGCTCACTATCAACCATCAGTGTCCCATCAAGGTATGCCTGGCGCAGGCGGCTTATACGATCTTCAGTAGCATTGATAACAAAACTTATTTTCTTCTCGGAGCCTTCCAAATTCGTACTTGACTCTCGATGCTCTTTACCCATGTTCACTCCTTGAACGATAATTTTTTTTGGTGGCAAGTCGGACATACTCTCACCTCCAGTTCAGGCTGTCTACCCATGATGTTTATTATTTCAGTGAACAAGTTCCATACCAATTGTATAAGGACTCCGGAAAACTCGGCACACTGCTCCCCGCCTTATCAGGCGAGGCTTCTGACTTCATAGGCAGCGACCGACAGTACGCCGGATTTACGCAAGCCTCCATCAGCAGAAACGG
>NZ_JAHHPM010000509.1 GCF_024606345.1 Endozoicomonas sp. YOMI1 | reverse complement strand
GAAAAAACCTGCGTCTGGAACAGGAGCGTATCGGTTATGGCTGGCTGTTGGATGCACTTTGACCAGTAATAGCATTAGCAGTGAAAATCTCCCGGCTCACTCCACTGTCATCCTGTACAGGGACTGTACAGGATCTATCCCACAGGGAGGTGAATGCCCGGCAAGATGGCTCTCCCTGCAAAGTGGGTTCCGTACAATCCCTGTACGGAATGACAGTGGAGTAAAGTAACTGGTTTTCTGCCATGAATTCCTTAATGACTAACCTATAGATTTGTCTCAGATTAACTTCATCATTTTACTCAGCCCGAAAAAGCACAAGCGGTTTCAGCTTTTCGGGGAGCGGGCAACGGGTAGTGTCTGTAGAAATGTGGAAGTTATTTCAGGACAGCTCCTAAAATGTTCAGCTCGCTAAGCTCATCAAGTCTTGCCAGTTATTGGGAAAGCCCATATTTTTTTTGTTAGTATTGGGATATTTTTGCAATAGTTCATGCAGGCGTTCCAACCATTTACTATCGGGACTCACCTGTTTTATTAAGTGATCAAGAATAAGGATTACGATGAAAATGCGACGACTTGGTTGTATATCAAGTGGCTGCAGTCGGGCAGGAATACTTTCCCAATGCCCAGCTCGTAATAGCTTTGGCGGTACACTCAACTCCCGGTTCCAGAGCCGCGCATGATGAGCACAACAGTTACGGATAAACGTCAGTGTATGTAGCCAGCTGCCCAGTACGGAGTGGGGCGTATTAAAGCGTTTAGCAATTTGTTTTCGATCAGAATCTTTAGCTAAACCTTGATACAAGTGAGAAAGATTCCCAAAACTCAGCTCCTCCAACATTGCCCAGTTAGGCAGCAACCTCGGAGAGTTGTATTGGGACGGATAAAAACGCAGATAGTTTTCTTTTTTCCTACCCTCAATACGTTGTTGCTTAATATGGTCAGGTACTCTGCTTCTTTGGATATTGGTAATATCTCGTGCCAACGCTCTTTCTTCTTTTTTGATTTTGTCTTCTATTTCAGTTAACAAACGATGATGTTCATAGTCACCTTTGAACAATTGATTATCCATATACCAGTGAGCACCATAAGATGGCCCCATGTGGTTACCAATTGCAGAACGCATGGCGACTTCAAAGCGCTCAGCAGCATCCATTACGATGAGACGCAGTTCCCGGTCAAATGCATACAGTTCAACAATTTGTTGAAAACACACACCTGGCCTGAAAAAATGGGAGGAGCCACTTTCCTGAAAGGGGCGCATGTAAGCTGAAAGCCGAAAAAAACTGATCACCTCAAGGTATCGGGCAACACGATCCTGGCTCCTTATTATTAATCCCCGCTCGGTAAGTAGTTCAATTTGTTGTTCTACAGTCAACGCTGGCTTGGTGAACTCAATCATCCATTTGCTCAAAACAGAGGCATAAAAAACCCGCTCGATTTGTGCTTGAAGACCGAAGTCTACCTAGGCATGGCGGGTGTGTTACTGTGAAATGTAGGTTTTGGGATGAAATGCGTCAAGCACAATTTACCCTCAGTTAACCATAGCAGAAAAATATTATCTGATATTTTTTTATACAAATAGGTTTTTATTTTACTGCATCAATGAATTACCATCCGTTCCAGCCCTGTGGCAGATATCTTGAAATCCATATGAAACGGCGAAGAGCCAAAAAAGCTCCCTTGATAGTAGGAGCTTCGTTTTTTTCGGTAACGGGTATCAGTCAGGATTGTTCCGGTTGTGATCGCTGATTAAAACGTTTGTCCGGCTCATCTACTTTATCAAGCCGTCCCACTCTGTACCGAGTTCATCTATTTCATGGGCTGGTTCCTGCGTAGGAACACTCTGCCTGTTCATTGGTGAGTAGACCGGCGGAACTTCCCCGCCAGTCTCTCGTAAAACGGTACGTGAA
>NZ_JAHHPM010000508.1 GCF_024606345.1 Endozoicomonas sp. YOMI1 | reverse complement strand
ATCCTCAATTTTCTGCCATCCTCGCTACGGGCGCTATTCTCGGACAGCCTCCTAGTACGCCATTTCTGGGAACTTAATTTTAGAAAAAAGGTCAGAATTGAAATAAAAGGTCAAGAACCATTAAACGGAATGGGTCTTGTGTTTTTTTCAAAAATCGTGGTTTCAGACTATGCACAGTGTAAATAATGGTGATGCTTCAAAAATCACTTACAATCCCCACCAGGAAAGCAAAAATCAAAAAATTGATAATACTGATAATCAAGTTTCGCAAAGGGAGAGTGAAACCAACAATCCCATTACTCACAGATCATGTAATACAGCAGGGGATGTAGCTGCATCAGGTTCTGTACAGGCTGCCAGGGCCCTGCCCGATTTGCCATCAATCCACATGACAAAAAAATTTTACCGGCCCATAGATGAAAAAACTCTTATTGCTGGCTATGAACAACTTCTTACACACCGGGACTTCAGGGAATTACTTTCCAAGCATATAAATATTTATGCAGTACTGACAGATGATTGTCGGGGTGAAGGAGCTGCCAACATTATGGTTATCGGGAAACCAAAATTCAAAGTAAACGAACTGAAGAAAAACTTCTATACAACTGCTTTTCAATATATCCCAACATTAAAAGAAACACCTTGCAGTTCTGATATGATTGGTTTTTTACTTGGTACACCTTGTTGGATTGTCCATCATTTCTACGGGAATCTGAAAATAAAGTCCGCTAATTCCGGGATAATGAATCCGATTGAACAGTCAATCTTTCAAAAATTAAAACCAAAATATGAGGCGGGAGGCATTCACACTCATTTTATTGTTCTTCACAAAGATTACCTGAAGGATATCTCTCCACAGGAAGCAAGATTTATTTTTGAGCAAATCTTTGATGAATCTTTTGAAGAGTTAAAAACAATGAAAGAAGATTCAGAACCCGATGATATTAATCTGAACTCAAAAGCAACAATTGATGATCTTCCGGAAATCATACGCTTTTATGAAGAAAAAAACTCTCTGAAAAGGTATAACCTTTGGTGTTTAAATTACCTTGATAAAGCATTACTCAGTAATGTTAAATGGAAACCTAAATCCGCGAGTACACAACGCACAGAACAGAACTTTTCCTGTAAAATTCTTTGAGGCTCTTTTCGAATTCCAGACTGCTATGTAACCAGCATGTTGACTAAGGGCTAAAGCCTCTTCTTAGGGTAGACATTAAGGAATTCAAATCAGAAAACCGATTACTTTACTCCGTTGTCATTCCGTACAGGGATATGTACGGAATCCGTCTTGCAGGGATAGCCAACGGTCAGCGCGTTCACATCCATGTGAAACCAATCGTGCTTTCTAACTTCCGTGATGAGCATGAAGATTTGAGCCTTAAGACA
>NZ_JAHHPM010000507.1 GCF_024606345.1 Endozoicomonas sp. YOMI1 | reverse complement strand
TAAAGGCAGCTTGAGCCTTGGATCATAACAACGAATGTTGCGCTCGTTGCGGTTTAAATCAAGAGTACATTCCTGTACATAAAAAAAGGTACCGGCTGACCGGTACCTTTTTAAAGATCGCTAACATGCTGTCCAATCGAATCAGAAACGATTAACGAAAGATTCTCATCTCCACTCGACGATTCTGCGAACGGTCTTTTCCTTTGCCGTTGCGGGTAACAGGGCTTTGTTTGCCTTTACCCGACGTTGTAATACGCTCTTCTTCTATACCTTTATGCATCAGGTACGCTTTTACAGCGAGGGCCCGGTTCTCAGAAAGATTCTGGTTTGCCCGGCTTGAACCAATTTTGCAGGTATAGCCCGTGAGTTCGATACGCTTGGAGTTACCCATGTGTTCTACAACAGTATCCAGTAACTTGCGATCTTCCATATCAAGAACATAAGTTCCAAAATCAAAATATATGGCCTTGGGCGTCTTTTCCGCAAAAGCACAGAAGGAGCCAACAACACAGTTGAAAGAGCTATTGGTCGATTGGTAATCATTGGCGGCCATTTCACTGCTGGTTTTCTTTAAGCCGCAGCCTGTCGTCAGAAGGGCTGCTGTCAGAAGGGCGGTTATTCTGAGTTGCCTTTTCATGGTAATTCTCCATCCATGGTGTTTAATGATTTTTGATTCCCTTTTATGGGAATTTCTACTGAGTATAGTGTTGTGCCTTCCCGTTGCAGGAGCCTGTTGGGAAATTTTTTGGGAAGGTGTCAGTAAGACTGATTTTTGACAGAATGTGCGGGTTTCAGGGATGAGCGGTAGTACTCAGGGAGCTATTTGTATAAGTGCTGTCTCTTAGCTGGAGACAGCAATCATCAGGCATGGGTTGTTATTGTCGGCTAAATCTCAGTCAGCAACTGGGCTGCTGGTTGGTATGGTAGATTTTGTGCCTGGGCAACACTCTCACAGGTAACACCCCCCCGGCAAACATTCAGGCCTTCCAACAGGTATGGATTATCTTCCAAAGCCTTGCGAGGGCCTTTGTTGGCAATCTGAAGAACATAAGGCAGTGTTGCATTGTTCAGTGCCAGGGTAGAAGTACGAGCAACCGCTCCGGGCATGTTGGCAACACAATAATGCACCACTTCATCAACGATAAAGGTCGGTTCAGCATGAGTGGTTGCCACGGAAGTTTCTGCGCAGCCACCCTGATCAATGGCAACATCGACAATAACAGAGCCGGATTTCATCTTGCTAACCAGCTCCCGGGTGATGAGTTTGGGCGCTGCAGCACCGGGCAGCAGAACACTGCCGATGACCAGGTCAGCGGATACCACATGCTGCTCGATAGACTGGGAAGTAGAGTATACGGTACGAACACGGTTACCATATTGGGCATCCAGTCGACGCAGGGCATCCACTGAACGGTCAAGTACCACCACTTCGGCACCCATGCCTACTGCCATCGCGGTTGCATTCTGGCCAACCACCCCGGCACCAATAATGACCACCTTGGCAGGTTCAACGCCGGGAACTCCGCCGAGCAGCATACCGCGTCCAGCCATGGATTTTTCCAGGCAACGTGCACCTGCCTGGATAGACATACGCCCGGCCACTTCAGACATTGGGGCCAGCAATGGCAACCGGCCCCGGGCATCGGTTACGGTTTCGTAAGCGATACAGGTTGCACCGGAATTGATAAGGTCTGTGGTCTGTGGCACATCGGGTGCCAGATGCAGATAGGTGAACAGCGTGTGGTGGGGTTTCAGTCTGGTGCGTTCAACAGCCTGGGGCTCTTTTACTTTCACGATGAGTTCAGCTGCCGCGAAAACCGCTTCAGCAGTTGCCAGAATCGTGGCACCTGAGGCCTGGTAATCCTCATTGAAAAAACCTACGCCATTGCCAGCATGGTCCTCAACAAAAACCTCGTGTCCGTTGTGAACCAGCTCTTTAACAGCAGCCGGGGTAAGGCCTACGCGGTACTCGTGATTCTTGATTTCCTTGGGAATGCCTATCCGCATATTCAACTCCGTGATCGTATTAACTTGGGATATAACAATATTTAACATCAATTTTTACAGGATTTTATCTTGAATATGGTTTCTTATTAGGATTTTTATCTGAAAAGTATTTTTGATTGATTTTTTTGCTCTGTATTCAGGAAGATATAACAGACAAAGCCATATACCCGCCTGTGAATGTACTTTGGTTGAATATATTTAACATCTCTCTGTCACTGGACAGTATTGGCATAAAAAGGCTTTACACTGACGCACATATAGCTTCACACTACATACCAGAACCCAGTCAGAATAATTAATGACCCCGCATACTCGCTGCCTGGCTGAATCAGTGAATGGTGTCGGCTATACCTACCTTGTCACTGGTGCTGCCGCTATTGCCCCGGGCATTGTCGGCGCTGTAGCTACTATTGTCACGCCTGCTGTTAGCTTATCCTGGCTGCGGCCATAACGGCGTCTCAGTCTCAGTTCAGCGGATACAACCTGCCGACGATTTGGAAAGGTCGTATGAAACACTGAATATTTTGTGACATCGCCTGCCGCACTTCGAAAGGCCACTATCAACAAGGTGCAGGAGCCCGTTACTTCATCACCCTGAAAATTCCAGCTGCGTGATTTTACGACATTTGATGTTTATTAGTTGATGGTTTGAACCATCTTAACCGGTTGGCATTGGACACCACGGTGACCGACGACAGTGCCATGGCACCACCGGCGATGACCGGATTGAGCAGCATGCCGGTAAAGGGGAACAGGATGCCCGCAGCAATGGGTATGCCTAATGAATTGTAGATAAAGGCACCAAACAGGTTCTGTTTGATATTTCTCAGTGTTGCTCTTGATAGCTCAATGGCATCCGCCACACCGTGCAGGGAAGCGCCCATCAGGGTCACATCCGCTGATTCAATGGCAACATCAGTCCCTGTGCCAATGGCAAAGCCAACATCGGATTGGGCCAGGGCCGGTGCATCGTTGATGCCATCACCAGCCATACCCACTTTATGACCGCTTTTGGATAGAAGGCGCTGCAGTTGTTGCACATGCCCGGCTTTATCTTCAGGCAGAACTTCTGCATAAAACTCATCAATGCCAGCCTGTCTGGCAATGGCCTGTGCCGTTATCCGGTTATCACCGGTGAGCATAACCACGGTAATGCCCAGTTTATGAAGCCGTTTGATCGCTGCCTGTGAGTCGCAGCGGATGGGGTCTGAAACCGTGATGATCCCTGCCAGGCAATGATCAATCGCCATAAACATCGGGGTTTGCCCCTGTTCTGCCAGTTGTTCTGCTTTACCGGCCAGACTTTCGATATTGCAGCCATTATCGGTCATCAGCTTTTTATTACCCAGCAGCAATACCTGACCATCGACGTTGCCAGAGACGCCGTGACCGGGTATGGCCTGAAAACTATTAACGGCTTTCAGTGCTATCTGCTTTGACTGACCGGATGCCACAATCGCTTCGGCAAGGGGGTGTTCAGAGCCTTGTTCCAGGCTGGCAGCCAGGGTTAACAGTTCGACTTCGGTGTATGGTTCAAGGCTGACAATCTCAGTAACGATGGGGCGACCTTCCGTAATGGTTCCTGTTTTATCAAGAACCAGCGTCGTCAGTTTGCTGGCCTGCTGCAATGCGTCACCTTTACGGATCAGAATACCCAGTTGCGCGGCTTTCCCCACGCCGACCATAACTGACATGGGAGTAGCAAGGCCCAGTGCGCAGGGGCAGGCAATGATCAGTACAGTAGTGGTGACCACCAGCATATGGGCAGCCCTGGGCTCAGGCCCTGCAAAATACCAGACGGCGGCCGCCAGCAGAGCGAGCAGAATAACGGCAGGAACAAAGATGCTGGAGATTTTATCGGCCAGTCGGGCGATCGGCATCTTGGCACTCTGGGCTTTTTTGACCAGGGCGATAATCTGGGCGAGTACGGTTTCACTGCCCACTTTTTCTGCCGTAAACAGCAGTGAGCCGTTTTTATTCAGGGTACCGGCACTAATGGCATCACCTACCTTCTTTTCTATGGGGATAGGCTCCCCCGTCAGCATGGATTCATCCACAAAGCTCTTGCCATCCACAATGTTGCCGTCCACCGGAATCTTTTCTCCCGGGCGTACCCGCAGCGTGTCGCCTTTGCGCACTTGCTGCACAGGAATATCCAGCGCTTTTCCATCACGAATCACCCGAGCAGTCCTGGCCTGAAGCCCAAGCAGCCGTTTTACCGCTTCACTGGTTTTGCTCCTGGCCCTGAGTTCAAGGGCATGGCCCAGATTGATCAGGCCGATAATCATCGCGGAAGCTTCAAAGTAGACATGCCGGGCACTGTTGGGCAGCCATTCCGGGAACAGTACAACAATCATGGAAAACAGCCAGGCGGCACCGGTGCCCAGTGCCACCAGGGTGTCCATATTGGCATGACGATGTTTCAGGGATTGCCACAGGCCTGTGAAAAAGTGTCCACCAGAGAAATACAGAATCAGCCCGGTAACCACGCCAACCATGCCCCAGGCAATCTGCTCCTGAGGGTTGTTGATGCCCATCTCGCCGGTGACCATTCCCCAGATCATCAGGGGTATCCCGAGGCCCAGGGCGATGGCGCTGTGTTTCAGTAGATAGTGATAACGTCGACTGTCGTCTGTCTCCTGCTGTGCCTGTTGTCGCTCGAATGAATCGTTCCCAAGGTCGAGAACCGTGCCGGGAAACCCTGCTTTTGCCAGTGCCGAAAGCACGGTATGAATATCAGTATTGCTGGTGCTTTCTACCAGAACGGTTTTATCCGCCAGATTAACAGTTCCCTTAACCCCATTGATGCCCTGCAGTGACTTCTCAATTTTGCCAACGCAGGATGCACAGTTCATGGCAGCGACGGAAATAACTGCTGAAGTTTCTCGGGTGGTCATGGGTTATGCTCCTGTGGCAACTCTGCCAATGCCTGATTCATTTGTAGTAAGCATAACTCTTTCCCTAACGCACGGCTTTTTCTGGCTATAAACTTGACCTTTGTCATTCGTAGTTCTCCTTGACGTTTTTAAACGGTCATCTGCAGATATTCACGCTCCCAGGAGCTCACAATCGCTTTGAAGTGCTGGTATTCGGCACGCTTCACTTCAACATAGGAACGAACAAACTGTGTTCCCAGGGTCTCTTTCAGAATATTACTCTGTTCCATCAGCTCAAGGGCTTCCTCAAGGTTCAGTGGAAGTCTCTTGTCGTTAGAATCATCAGAGGCATTCCCGCTGACGGCTGCTGTTGGTTCTGTTTTATTAATCATGCCCAGGTAACCACAGAGCAGTGATGCCGCAAAGGCAAGGTACGGGTTGGCATCAGCACCTGCCAGCCGGTTTTCAACCCGGCGGTTGGCAGCCGATGAATCAGGAATTCTCAGGCTGACGGTACGGTTATCAATACCCCAGGCCAGGTTTACCGGCGCAGAGGTATCCCTGAGAAAACGACGGTAGGAGTTTACATTCGGAGCAAAAAGCGGCATGGCTTCAGAGACATACTGCTGAAGCCCGCCAATATAGTGGTAGATCATCTTGCTGGGAGAGCCATCGTCGTTGCTGAAAATGTTATTCCCTTTTTTATCCAGGATACTCTGGTGCAGGTGCATGGAACTGCCCGGCTCACCACTGATGGGCTTGGCCATAAAGGTGGCATTGATATCATGCTTCAGTGCCGCTTCGCGAACGGTTCTTTTGAAGACAAATACCTGATCTGCCAAAGACAGTGCATCACCGTGGCGGAAGTTGATTTCCATCTGGGCCGCACCTTCTTCATGAATCAGGGTGTCTACATCCAGCCCCTGTTCTTCACACCAGTCGTAAACATCTTCAAAGAGAGGGTCATATTCATTGGCAGCGTCGATGCTGTAGGATTGTCGTCCAGACTCAGGACGCCCGGATCGCCCAACCGGAGGCTGCAACGGGTGATCAGGATTGGCTGTTCGTTTAGTCAGGTAAAATTCCAGTTCAGGGGCCACCACGGGCTGCCAGCCCCTGGCCTGATAAAGCGCCAGAACGTTTTTCAGCACGGCCCTGGGCGCCATGCTGATCAGGTTACCCTGTTTATCGTAACAGTCATGGATAACCAGTGCTGTTGGCTCCAGTGCCCAGGGAACCATATGGACAGCGGACTCATCCGGTTTGAGAATCATATCGATTTCAGCGGCATTCATCAGCTCATAGTAGATTTCATCATCGACGTAATCCCCGGTAACGCCTTGAATCAGCACGCTTTCCGGCAGCCGTATGCCTTTTTCAGCAATAAACTTGCTGCTGGGCATAATCTTGCCACGGGCGATACCGGTAAAGTCGGATATGACCGCTTCGACCTCGGTGATTCTCTGTGCTTTTAACCAGCTGGCCAGTTTTTTCATAGTATCTTTTCTGGTTGTTATGTTCTTAGTGATGACGATGCAATCGTTGGTAATGCCTTGTGCGACAGGCTTCGGGAAATGCCTGATAGATCGTCATGAAAAACAGATTATCGGCAACCCTGTATTCAGGGTGCCACTGAACGGCGAGTGCAAAGTTATGATGTTGCTTTGACTTCGTTTCCTTGAATCAGGCGTCAGGGGCTGTGCTCATGGACTAATATAAGGTTTCCCTGCTGTTTCTTCTGGTGACACCTAATGAAAGAAGCCCTTATTGCTACAGCCACTGGTTTTGTCGTAGGCATGCTCTTCAGCTTCTTCCGCTTGCCGATCCCTGCACCTCCTGTACTGCCCGGCGTTACAGGGATTGTTGGTGTCTATCTGGGACATGTCTGCTTTCAGTTTTTGATCACACGTTTTTACAGTTAGTTTATTGATTCATCATTGAATCAAGTATTGCATTTGGTTGACCAGTTGGCGCTGCTGGAATCTATTGATATGGGTAAGCCCTGTAACTGGTCCAACGCTGCTTTCGCTTCTGGCACTGTCATTCGCTGTTCCGGTTTGCGAAACAGCGGAAGCATGATGTTCAACAATTCAGGATGAATAGATCTATCTCTTGACAGTAGGTATGACCTTTTTTCTGCCTCATTTTTTCGGTTAAAATGGATGATTTCCTTATAAACCATAAACTCACTCTCCGAGTTATATAATCGAACTCCTGTGGATAAAACAAAAAGAAGCACCCCGAGTGACCAGGCATCTACGGTATAATTATATCTTTTCTGAGAGAGAACCTCTGGGGCAGCATAGTCAATAGTGCCACAGCGGGTTCTGGTATAATCGTCTTTTTTCAGGTGTTTGGTGAACCCCATATCGGTTAGCTTGACAATGCTTTCTTCCCCCGGGGCTTTTGGAGGAACATAAAGTATATTCTCGGGCTTAATATCCCGATACACCACATCCTGATCATGAATACACATTAATGCATCACAGATTTTTCTGCCAATATCAACAGCAAGGTCTAAACCGGGTTGGACTTTTTCATTCAAAAGGCTGTCACACAGGTCAATGGCATCAACATATTCGAGAACGCAGGCCAGGATCCTGTAGCGAGCCAGAGAAAAATCAGGAACTCTGTGTTTGATCAACAGATATTCATTGTTAGCTTCGCGCTTTACTAATACCGCTAGCGTTTTAACAATATTCGGATGATTTGGAATATTTAGCCCTAATAATTCTCCGTTTTTCTCCAGAAAGAGTCTCCGCTCTATTGAGACTGTCTCATGTTTTAACAGCTTTACAGCGACGGTTTGTTGTCCATCCGATACTTTTTTTACCACAGAACACCCTCCTTCGTTGATTTTTGCGCTTTCCACCGGTTCATTCAGTGGCAAGAGCTGCACTATCGCCTGTTCGGTTTTATTCAGTGGCGGGGAGTGGCGACTCGCTCTTTTATTGATCGGTGTCTTTTCAGGTAGAGGAAGATCAACGGATTCTCCGGCTATTTTCCCGGCGATCGCTAC
Organism: Endozoicomonas sp. YOMI1; assembly: GCF_024606345.1. Taxonomy (GTDB): domain Bacteria; phylum Pseudomonadota; class Gammaproteobacteria; order Pseudomonadales; family Endozoicomonadaceae; genus Endozoicomonas. Next base: position 4,135 of record NZ_JAHHPM010000507.1, on the reverse strand, counting down.
TCCATCATCCGGTTTTACCGAATATTGATTGTGTTTAGCAGTACACGCTGTTGCTTCAACGGCTCCCCGGGGCGGGTTCGTGCTGAAAGGTAAATGTTGCTCGCCTGGGTCCTGTCTGAGGGGTGTTGTCATAAAAAAAACTCGTCACAAGTACCCAATATTCGACCCTGAAACAGACGGAAAATTCCCTTGATATGTCAGGGGACCTGAGGAATAGTTCGTGAGGAATTGTTCGCTTAAATGCTGCCTCTTGAAAAAGTTGAAATATAAAAACAGGCAATAATTTATGAAACTCAAAGGACCTGTGCATACCGAAGCCCATGCGCAGTCTTACTACGCCGCGTCACTGAACTTTGTAACAGAATACCCGGTACTGGAGGGTAGCCTGTCCGTGGACGTCTGTATTGTTGGCGGTGGTTTCTCCGGTGTCGCTACAGCCCTGGAACTGGCTGAGCGAGGCTATCGCGTTGCGGTTCTGGAGGCACGAAAAATCGGTTGGGGGGCAACCGGGCGAAATGGCGGTCAGCTGATTCGGGGGATGGGTGAAAAGCCGGGGCAGTTTCGCAACCAGATCGGTACTGATGGGGTTGAGGCAATCCATCGGATGGGGTTTGAAGCTGTTGAGCTGGTGCGCGAGCGGGTCCGGAAACACCGCATTCAGTGTGACTTGAAAATGGGGTATGTGGATGCAGCGATCAAGCCAAAACAGATGGCTGGGATTACAGAAGATTATCAGTCCCTGAAAACACGCAATTATGCCCATGAGCTTCGGCTGCTATCACAGGATGATATCAAACAATATGTCAATACTGACCGGTATATTGGCGGCATGCTGGACTCGGGAAGTGGTCATCTGCATCCATTGAATCTTTGTCTGGGTGAGGCGCGTGTAGCTGAGGGTTTGGGGGTGCAATTTTTCGAACATTCGCCGGTGGTGAAAATCCATAAGGGTAACCTGCCCGAGGTTGAAACGGCTAGAGGTTCGGTAACCTGCCAGTTCCTGGTGTTGGCAGGGAATGCCTACCTGGGGAACCTGGAACCAAAGATTGGCGGGAAAGTGTTACCCGCAGGCAGTTATATTATTGCCACTGAACAACTGGAGGACAGGGTCTGGCAAAACCTGATACCACAAGATTCGGCTATCTGTGATGTCAGCCTTGCCCTGGATTACTTTCGCCTTTCTGCGGATAAACGACTGTTGTTTGGTGGTATGTGCAATTATTCCGGGCGTGATCCAAAAGATATTGTCGCATCGCTTCGCCCGAAGATGTTGCAGGTGTTTCCTCATCTGGAAAATGTCTCTATTGAATACCAGTGGGGCGGCATGATCGGGATTGGTGCCAACCGGATGCCACAGATTGGTCGGCTGGGGACAAACATTTACTTTGCCCAGGCTTATTCCGGCCACGGAGTCAATGCCACCCATATGGCGGGGAGGGTGCTGGCAGAGGCTATTTCCGGTCAGGCAGAGCGGTTTGATGTGTTTGCCAATATTCGCCATATAACTTTTCCCGGTGGGCGTTATTTCCGTTCGCCATTACTGGCCCTGGGGATGCTGTGGTATCGGCTGAAAGAGGTGGTTTAGCCTGCGTTCAACTGGTCGTTGATAACGCTGGAAAGCCATTTGGGACGTTTTTTTCGCCATGAGAGTAGGCCTCAGGCAAGGTGAAAACGCCCCTTAGGGTCAATGAATTGTCCTATCCGTTGGGGAAGGCTGATTAGCGATATGGTTTTGGTTTCTGTGTAAGTATTGTAGATCCGGCCAACTGAGACTTAGCCACTCTTTGGCCTCATCAAGATAATGTTGACAGCACTTACAGATACGATGCTTTTTGGAAAACTCCAGCAGCGGTATCACGGTACACTTCAGAGCCTTGAATAACGAAGGCTTGAATGCTTCAGACAATCCTCCTGACTTTATCAGTGTGATAATCCTCCGGTAAGGGAAAACCAGAAATTCACTGGCCTTCTGGGGGATCTTCTGACGTTCATAAAGAGCTGCCAGATTGTGCATGGAAGCAATCCACGCCATCATTAACTGAGGATTATCCAGATCTTTGAACCACTCATGTTCCAGCATCCGGGCAGCTTCCAGATAAGCTGTTTCAGCTGATCGCCATTCGCATTGATGAAAATTAACATTCCCTTGATGAAGCTTCTGTTGCCACTGGTTCACTGTCTGGATCCCGTGTTGATTAATTTATTGTAATGAGAATAATTATCATTTGTATTATAAAAAGTGGCTGATGTAAACTTTTCCCGCAAAATTGTTTTGAACTATTGCTGGAAACCTATGCTGACATGTTGAACCCTGCTCACTGGCGCCGTACCTGCTTCGATTTTCTTCACAGTTTACTGGCAGAGATAAATTTGCTGGCTGGCAAGGCGCAACAGCATGAGCAGCAGAAGAGACTGCTCTGGGAAATACAGGTGACTGGTTTTTACTTTGATCCCTGTCAGAAATGAGCCGTGTAAATATTGAGAACACAGTCAGGGCAAAAACTCCCTGCGTCTTTCTTAAGAAGGGTTGAACTATTTACCGATCAATTAGTCTATTACCCGGAGACGAATTATCACCTTCTTAGGAGTAACTTATTGTGATGCCCAGTGTTCCTGGCAGCAATACCCCCATTGCGCCGCCATTATCTGCAACAGTTTGCGATGTTTGCAAGAAAGGCATGATTTCAGTTTGTTTCGCAACTATGGCCGTCGAAATCATGCATCAGTTTGAAACAAAATTGCTTCAACCTGTCTATGAGGAAACTATCCAATTTTGTGAATATCCACAACCCAGCCGAGACCTGGCTTATCTTACCCGATCGGCAATGTTGTCATTTGCTTTATTTACTGAAATGGGTGGCTTGACTGGACTGTTCAACATTGGTAAATCTTTGTACGACAGGGTATGCAATCACCTGGCATCATAGTTACGGTTACTGTGTTTATTTTTTCCCGGAAGGGGGTTCTTCATAACTATCAAGCTTTTTGCCTGTGGCAATCCATTTGCCTGCTGGCCTTTTCAGCCAGCACTTCACCGTGTATGCGACTGACGTATGCAGGCTCATATCAATTCCCACTGAAATGCCCGCTGACGTGATAACCGAGCCCTCATCCACCCAGCGGACGTTGCTGATAACGTTGAGGTCAGGGAACTGTGTTTGCAAATCCGGAATATCCTCCCAGTGAGTGGTGACATTATGCTGGTTGCTCAGTAAACCGGCTGCCGCCATCAGGAAAGCACCGGTACAAACCGAAGCGATCAGTTTGGCCTGTTGCCCTTGAGAATAAATCCATTGTAAAACAGCGGGTTTATCCATTTCTGCGTTGTGAACACCGCCAACCACCATCAGCAGGTCAATTGAAGGGTGGTTGTGAAACCCGTAATCCGGTTGAACCCGGTAACCGCCTCTGGCAGTGACCAGCTTGCCGGATTCACTGACCAGAAAAGGTCTGAAGGCTTTTCCGTTGGGGGAGAGGCGTGCTGCAGTGGTAAACACTTCAAAAGGACCAGAGAAGTCCAGAACTTCAGCCTGGTCATAAATAAAAATCCCTGTATTCATTATTATTAAAAATGACCGGATTGGTTGGTAGAACTGGTTGTTGGTTGATTTGCAGACAATTGCTGGACACTCTGACAACCTATAAAAACTGCCCATTAACTGAGATTTTCAAAAACCTCAGGATGCTGTTCGACAACTCGCAACAGAGCTTTTGCTGGCCCCTGAGGGTTGCGCCGTCCCTGCTCCCAGTCCTGAATTGTCCGAACACTGACTCCCATAAAAGAGGCAAAGGCCGACTGGGACAGCTGGAGCTTTTCCCTGATCTCTTTTGCAGGTGACGGCTCAGATAAGACGGTAGTTTTCAGCTTTCCCTTACCCGCCTTAAATGCTTTGATCTCATCCAATCCATTGAGGATCTCCTGACCAATATCTCGTTCATTCATTGTTTATAGCCTCCGCTATCTTTTTCAGGATATGACCAGGAATACTCTTACGCCCCGACTTGCTGTATAAGGTCAACATCCAGATTTCAAAATCGCTCTTTTTCCAGTAATAAATATAACCCGGACACCTCCACTTTTACCGCTCCTAAAAACTTGCTCAAACCTACTCAAAGTTATCTAAACCTGAGCATT
>NZ_JAHHPM010000506.1 GCF_024606345.1 Endozoicomonas sp. YOMI1 | reverse complement strand
GAATTTTTAGACCAATTTATCGCAACCGCAGTAGGACAGTCTTAAGTCCGACAGGCTCCCAGACTGCTGCTATTTTGCGGAGAAAGAGGTCATATGGATAACCCCCAACAATCGGATGTTCAGGAAACCCAGGCCCAACCATCTGAGCTTGCCGAGCCAATTGCCAGTAAGCCCCCAAAGGTCAATGATTATCAGAACCCTGACTATTACATTAATCGTGAACTCAGCCATCTGGCGTTTAATTTCCGGGTTCTGCAGCAGGCATTAAACGAAGAGTACCCGCTGCTGGAGCGCTTCCGGTTTCTGCTGATTTTCAGCTCCAACCTTGATGAATATTTCGAAATCCGTGTCGCGGGCCTGATGCAGCAGATCGACTTCTCCCGTGAGCAGGTGGGCCTCGATGGTATGGGACCACAGCAGGTCTTGAAAGAGATCAGCCAGAAGGCCAAAGAATACGTTGGGCTGCAATATCGGATATTGAATGAAAGCCTATTACCTTCTCTGAGAAAAGAGGGTATTCGCTTTCTGCGCCGCAATGAGCTGACGGAAAAGCAGCAGGCATGGATCAAGCGCTTCTTTTACCATGAAGTGATGCCCATCATCAGCCCTATCGGGCTGGACCCGGCCCACCCTTTCCCAAGACTGGCGAATAAACTGCTCTGCTTTATTGTCTCCCTGGAAGGCAAAGATGCTTTTGGCCGTGATACCGGTATGGCCATTATCCCGGCACCACGGTCTTTACCACGTATCGTCAAAATGCCTGAAGATATCTGCGATGGCCGGAAGAATGATTATGTATTTCTCTCTTCGATTATCCATCGCCATGTCAGCGACCTGTTCCCCGGCATGGATATCAAGGGCTGCTATCAGTTCCGGCTGACCCGTAACAGTGACCTGGATCTTGAAGATGAAGTTGAAGACCTGGCCAAGGCACTGCAGGGTGAACTGCTCTCCCGCCGTTACGGTAAAGCGGTACGACTGGAGGTAGCCGACAACTGCCCACAACCATTGGTGGATTTTCTACTCAATGAATTTGGCCTGACCAATGAAGACGTTTACCAGGTCAGTGGACCGGTAAACCTGACGCGCATGATGTCCATCTGCGACACCAATGACAGACCGGATCTGGTCTTTCCACGATTTACCCCCGGCTACCCAAAAGGCCTGCACAGTAAACGGAAGCACAGCAACAACGTACTGGATCTGGTGGCGAAACAGGACATCCTGCTCCATCACCCCTTTGAATCATTCACTCCGGTAGTGGATATGCTCCGTCAGGCAGCCAAGGATCCTGATGTTCTGGCCATCCGACAAACTCTGTACCGCACCGGTGCTCACTCAGAAATAGTGGATGCCCTGGTAGAAGCCGCCAGACAGGGTAAAGAGGTGACTGTTGTGGTAGAAATCCGTGCCCGGTTTGATGAAGAGGAAAACCTGGCCCTGGCCCGTCGCCTGCAGGAAGCAGGAGCCGTTGTCGTATACGGTGTCGTCGGCTATAAAACCCATGCCAAAATGATGTTGATTGTTCGTCGTGAAGGACGGCATATTCAGCGTTATGCTCACCTTGGCACCGGTAACTATCATGCTGGCAATGCCCGCCTCTATACCGATTACAGCCTGCTGACCTGTGACAAAATACTGACCAACGACGTTCATAAAATCTTCCAGCAGCTGACCGGGATGGGGCGTGCGGTTCGTGTCCGTAAGCTATTCCATGCGCCATTCACGCTGAAAAAGAGCCTGATTGATCTGATCAACCAGGAAACCAATAATGCCAAAGAAGGAAAACAGGCCCGGATCATCATCAAAATCAACTCCCTCACGGAGTCTCATATGATTAAGGCGTTGTTTAAAGCGTCTCAGGCCGGTGTTGAGGTTGATCTGATCGTTCGGGGTATCTGCTGCCTGAGGCCCGGCATTGAAGGGCTCTCGGAAAATATCCGTGTACGCTCCATTGTCGGACGGTTTCTTGAGCACACCCGTATCTACTATTTCGAAAATGGCGACGATGACGCCCTGGTGTATTGTTCCAGTGCTGATGCCATGATCCGAAACCTGGACATGCGTATTGAGACCTGTTTCCCCATTGAAGACCCAAAACTTGCTGCTCGCATCAAAAAAGAATTGGACTACTATCTCACCGATAATAACCGAAGCTGGCAGCTGCAAAGTGACGGTGAGTATGAGAAAAACCGACCGGTTCGGAGTCAGCGTCGACGTAATGCCCAGGAACGGTTGATGGATGCGCTGGCGATTATTGCTAACAAGCCGTCTACTGATTAAGGGACTGTCATTTGATAACTTTGACATTCCAGTAAGCGCTGCTCGCCACCCGCTACCCGAAATAGACAGGTCGCTTGTGCTTTTGCGGATAGCGAGCGTGGAATTTTTTATGTAATTACCCCCTCTCTGGTCGTAGTCCAGGACTTACCTCTACTTTATAGCCAATCTTCCCTACATATTCTTTTATCACTGACAATTTTTAAGAAGTGTTTGAATTATTTCCTGAGAATTGACTCTATTTCAAAGCCACTGCGCTACACGACTGAGATATATCAATATTTTATGAGATTCCTGAAATGCACAACATAAATTATCGAGCCGATGTCAATCAGAGTCGACCATCAAGGCTGGCTGACCTCGAGCAAAAGTTTGATAGGAATGACTCCTCACAAAATAAAACCAGAGCGTTTTCCAGCCGCACATGTCTTGTTGCGCTGGCTGTCGGTTCAGTAATAGGCACTATGGCAGCACTGTATTATTTGGCTAGCAGCCAAAGCAGTGTTCAACAGTCGTCATTAAGTGAACGATTAATTACTCCAGGATGCCTTAATGCCGGCCAATTCACCTCTTTTACCGGTATACATCCCTTCAATGACAATGATATTTATTGCACTTACCCCGATAAAACCCTGCCCAGACAGATGGCCGAACTAGTCCATCACGGAATCATTAGCGTAATTGAGCACGCAGGAAACATAATTTACCATGGTGCAAGGAACACCTTTGAATGTATCAATCAAGGGCTTACCTGGCGACAGTATATTGATGAATCTGTGTGCGTTCGTATGGATGCAGGTACTTGTAGCTCTCTTGGTGGATATACTTCTCATGGTGGCAGTATATGTTCGCCGACAATTGACCTTGAAGGTTCTGCCAGTAAACGGTGCACCAGAGATTATGTGGAGCTGTGTAAATGGCAGAACTAAGAGTCCGAGAATAACTTCCCCTTTTTTGCCATGGAGTCACAGAGGAATGGATTTTTTCTTTTCTGCGAACCTCCGTGGCTCCACGGCAAGTTTTTCTTTACTGGATGAGTCTGCGGTGGTTTAAGCAGGGCATTTGCAGACGTACTTTCGCCAGTTCATCCAGATCCAGTTCAGCCATAATCACCGCAGCCCCTTCAGCAGGGCCTTCAGCCAGAATATCTCCCCAGGGTGAAATGATCATACTGTGACCATAGGTCTGGCGGCCATCAGGATGTGTACCCGCCTGGTTGGCTGCCAGCACATAACATTGGTTTTCAATAGCCCTGGCTTTCAACAGCACTTCCCAGTGCGCTGCACCGGTTACTTTTGTGAAGGCAGAGGGTACGGTTAATATCGTTGCTCCCTGAGCCACCAGCGTGCGATATAGCTCAGGAAAGCGAAGGTCATAACAAATTGAAAGGCCAACCGTTGCCGCACCAATAGTTACCAGCCCTGGCGCTGATCCGGGGATAAAATCATCCGATTCCCTGTACCGCCCTTTACTGTCAGATACCTCTGCATCAAACAGGTGCATTTTGTTGTAATGGGTGACTTCATCCCCTTCAGGGCTATAAACAAGGCACGAGGCATGGTTACGCCCATCATCCATGTTATAGACAGGTACTGAGCCGCCGATAAGCCAGCTACCCAATGTTTTGGCCGTGGATGCCATCCACTCCCGTATTGCATCAGCCTGCAAAGCTGCATCAGCCTGAGGGCCTCCAAGCATGGCAAAACATTCGGGTAGCACAATAATATCCATTTGCTCCCGTCGATGAGTCATTAACTGACATTCAATGTCAGCAAGATTTTCAGAAACAACCAGCCCTGAGCAAACCTGAACCACCGCCGCTTTAAGTCTGCTCATTATTATTCGCCCATGCTTTTTCGTTGAGTGGATTTTCGCAAAATGGATGATAGTTTATTCTTGTAGGTCTTCATAAAGCTACCAGACACTAAAAAACATGTGCCTTATTGTTTTTTCATGGCAACCTGATAGCCAGTATCCACTGATTCTGACTGCCAATCGAGATGAATTTTATCGCCGCCCGACACAGGCAACCGACTTCTGGAACGATTCGCCCGATGTATTTGGTGGCCGGGACCTTGAAGCTGGCGGCAGCTGGTTGGCTATTAACAAAAATGGCCGCTTTGCTGCCGTTACCAACTACAGGGAAGTTCCCAGCCCTGCTGGCTTATATTCCAGGGGTACGCTGGTCGCCAACTTTGTAACAGGTTCCCAATCTGCATCTGACTATTTACATGCAGTTCAACAACAGGGTGACAAGTGGTCAGGGTTCAATCTTCTGATCATGGACTCGACAAGCCTTTATTACTTTAGCAACCGTACAAAAGACCAAAGTATTTCTCCTCTACCTCCCGGGATATATGGTTTGAGTAACCATCTGCTGGACACACCATGGCCAAAGCTTATGAGAGCACGTAATAGCTTTATCAGGGCAATAAAAGAATCCATCCCCCCCAGTGGCAAACAACTTATTGAGCTGATGCACGATAATTATCGGCCACCCGAGGAACAATTACCGGATACCGGGGTCAGTAAAGAGGTAGAGAAACTGATTTCCAGCTGCTTTATTGCCAGTAAAGATTACGGTACCCGAAATACCAGCGTATTGATGATCGACCGCCACCATCAGCTGCAGTGGATGGAACAGGAATACCTGCCGGAAGGAGCAGCCGGTGAGCGCCGTCAATTCAAGATCAAACTGCAGCAGAATCATCTAAGCTAGTGCAGAAAAGTGCTAATCCCCATACAACGCACACTGTGAGTCTCGGGTATGCATTCCCACGGGGGAACGAGGCGTGAAACGTGCCTCACCAACAGTTATCAGATTGAACTGAGGTCCCTATGCTTAACCGCTTTTGCCATTTAATACTTCTCTCTTTGTTGGCTCTGCCAATCAGTACTCTAGCTAAAGATAGCTGGGTAGCCGTCGGTTCAGCCAAAGCCAGGGTCAGTGAAAATACCTTAACCATTTTCCCCCAGACCGAAGAGGCATTCAGCAAGCTTCGTTTCCATATATCTCATGGCGATATCATCTTACATCAGGCTCGCATCTATCTGGCTAAAGGCGAGGTATTTCATATCAACCTGCAAAAAACCATTAGAGGTAAAAAGAACGGTGCTGATGGACAGGATTACTCAAGGACAGTGCCACTGATTACTTCACAGCAGAGCCCCATAACGAAAGTCAAAGTATTCTATAAATTCAAACAGCAGCAATTAGCATCCAAACCGGTGACTGTTGAGTTGCTTGGTGTTCCTGCAACCTGACTCGGGAATAAGCGCTGCCCGCTGCCCGAAAAAGACAGATCACTTGTGCCTTTGCGGGAAGCGGGAAGCGGGAAGCGGGAAGCGGGAAGCGGGAAGCGACCTTAACAAGCCTCAGTCAAATGCGGCACTTATTCCGAGACAATTTCTCAATTACTCATAAGATGTTCATTCTGAGAATCATTCAGCCAGGCCTCCAGGATAATCTGGGCAGCCATGGCATCTACCGGGTTTGATCCGTAATGTCCTTTATGGCCAAGCTTGCTGGCCCATTGTTTGGCCTCGAAAGACGTTAGTCGTTCATCCGCTGGATAAAATGGCAGGTTGAAGCGTCCATGAATCCGGTTACCAAACTTTCTGGCGCGGCGCGACATTTCCGACTCCGAGCCATCCATATTCAATGGGATGCCGACGACAACGGCATCAGGCTTCCATTCGTTAATAAGCGTCTCAACCTGGCTCCAGTCCGGGATTCCATCTTTTGCTGTCAACGATGGCAGGGCAGAGGCGGTTCGGGTAATAACCTGTCCAGCCGCAACACCAATGTTACGGGTTCCGAAGTCAAAACCCAGTACGGTGGTTAATTTCTTATCGGTCATCGCTTTTTTGTCAACAGAAACCTATGCATGGCCAACCTGATCAGAAATCAGATTGATATTAACACCCAGTGTACTGGCAGCTGCACTCAGTCTCAGGTGGTAAGGTGTATCGAAAACAATGGATGGGTGCGCTTCACAGGTCAGCCAGGCATTCTCGGAAATTTCCTTTTCAAGCTGACCTGCGCCCCAGCCTGCATAACCAAGAGCAACCAATGCCTGCTTTGGACCTTTGCCTTTTGCCATTGCCACCAATACATCGGTTGATGTGGCCAGTTGCAGTCCCGGGCATATCTCCAGGCTGGCATCCCAACTGGACTCCCCTGAATTCAGGACAAAACCTCTCTCCTGTGACACCGGGCCTCCAGAGTATACCGCGTGCTGACTCACGCCTGACTGCTCATGGTGATCAATGCCAATCTGTCGGAAAATCTCACTCATCGGCAGGGTGCTTGGTCGATTCACCACAATACCCAGAGCACCTTCCGGGCTGTGCTCACAAATAACCGTCAGCGTTTCAGCAAAGGAAAGGTCAGCCATGCCAGGCATGGCAATAAGAAAGTGACTTTTGAAATTCTGGAAAGGAACACTGCTCATAAGTTGCTAATCATATGAAATCATTTATTTCTGACTTCTCGTTCAGGCACTCTGTTGCATTACAACACTGCTCACATAGCTTCGGCTATGCTTCCTCCGTTTCGCCTTGCATGGTACATGCCCAGCTAGCCGGAACTATATGATCCATATAACCAGCTACTTAGCGGAGTATTAGGGTAAAGGTCATTTATGGCAAGTCTTGATGCCTATATTCCCGCAATACAACAGGCTCTGAAGCTTACTGGCTGAATAGTCGGTCTCCAGGCTCAAAGCGCCAGGTACGTATGATTTCAACCATGTCATAGCTCTTAAGTGTGTCGTCGAATGGGGCAAAGGGTGAAGCCATTCTGACAATACGAACCGCAGCATCATCCAGAACCCGATAACCCGATGAGTCCAGTATCTCAACATTTGACAATGTGCCATCCCGATTGATGGCAACCATCAGGCGCAACTCGCCATAGAGCTGTTGCTTACGCGCTTTTTCCGGGTAGTTGATGTTGCCAACCTTCTCAACCTTCCGTCGCCAGGACTCTTTGTAAAATGCGCCAGCTTCCTGCAAGGTTGATGCCGCTGTCAGCCTTTTGATACGCGGGCGTTTGGCGAACTCCTGGCGCTGCTGATGGAACTGGGCTTCAAGGCTGGCAATTTCATTTTTCAGGTCAATGTGCTTGCGTGGCTTGTCTTTTTCAACCGCAACGGGTTCCTGCTTTTCACTGTCATCGGTTGCAGAAACTTTCTGCTGGCTCTTTGCCTTAGTGGTAATACGGGTCTGTTGTGTCACGGCTTGCTCTGGTTGAGCCGCTGTTTGTGACTGTGGCTGGACTTCCTTAATGGTGTCTTCCTGAAACTGTGCCTGCTGGTCACTGGAGGGCAATGCTTTTTCATCCAGAGTACCACTGCCCTGTTGATTGATCTGGGCCAGGTAGTCGGCTACTTTGGGTTTCTCTTTGCTTTGATAACTGGCCAGAGTCACTTCCAGAGTTGGCGGAGGGGCAGGCTTGTCCTTAAAGCTAAACGTTACCCCCAGCACGATCAGAACGTGCAGAGCCGCCGCCATAAAAAGGGTAAAACCCAGACGGTCTGCCGTCGATACTGCTGCTGATGAAATAGTCGCTGGCTGAGTCATAGCTTTCTGATTACTGCTTTCCCCTGGTAAAGCCCAATGGCAGAGCCGTACTGATTAATACAAGATGAGCCCTTATAGGGCTCTTGCTTACCGGCCAAGCCTGATATTCAAGACTATATGCAAGATTCTGTTGGAAAAAAACAGTCTATAGAATAATCGTCTGGTCAGGGCCTGGCCTTGAGTTTTTCCTCAATCTTATCCATCAACTGACCGGCGATGTTAAGTGTAAACTGATTGTCCAGCTCTCGGATACAGGTCGGTGAGGTAACGTTGATTTCTGTGAGGTAGTCGCCAATAACATCCAGCCCAACAAAAATCAGGCCTTTCTTGCGCAGCTGTGGCCCTACCTGACGGGCAATCCACAAATCCCGTTCACTCAGGGGGCGTCCTTCACCGGTACCACCTGCTGCCAGGTTGCCTCTGAGTTCCCCGGCAGCAGGAATGCGCGCCAGGCAGTAGGGAACAGGTTCCCCATCAATCATCAGGATGCGCTTGTCACCGGATTTAATATCCGGAATAAACTTTTGAATCATGGCCTGACGCTGGCCCATTTCCGTCAGGGTTTCTACGATCACGCTTAAGTTCGGATCATTGGTTTTTGTGCGGAAAATAGAACTGCCACCCATGCCATCCAGTGGCTTCAGTACCACGTCGCCATGTTCTACCGCAAACTCTTTCAGTAACCTTGGACTGCGGGAAACCATCACCGGGGGCGTGCACTGTGGAAACAGTGTGGCAAACATTTTTTCGTTACAGTCACGGATACTGCGGGGGTTATTCACAATCAATGTGCCAGCCGCCTGAGCCTGCTCCAGCAGGTAAGTGCTGTAAATAAATTCCATATCAAAGGGAGGATCCTTGCGCATCAGGATAACATCCAGCGCATCCAGCGGCATCTCCTGGCGCTCATCCAGTGCAAACCAGTTCTCAGGGTCAGCATTGACCGTTAACGGCTTAACGCTGCCCATGGCAATACCTTCTTTCTGATAAAGGTCGGCCTGTTCCATGTAAAACAGCTGCCAGCCTTTCTGACTGGCCGCCAGCAGCATGGCAAGGGAGCTGTCTTTTTTGTAATTGATGGAGGCAATAGGATCCATCACAATGCCGAGTGTCAACGCTTTCACAATATATACCTTTTATACTATCCAGCAGGAGGTTAACTTCTCTATTTCCAAACATCATGAACATAAAGACATTGCGTTTCAGTGTCTGCTGAGCGTTATTGCTATGAACTTTTTGGCGAGTTGTACTGTCCGACAGGTAACGAAAAAATAACTGAGTTGTATTGGCCTATGATGGATTCACATATTGCTAAAAATATGCTTAACAGTCAATCACTGAGGATAACAGCGCCTTTTTTACAGCATGAGTTAAGCATTCTGCAAAATCTTATTATTGGTGATACAAAAATAAATAATATGGTGGTTGTCGGGTCTGGCCCACTGACCTATCGGAATCTTGCCATTTTACACAACATAGGATATTACGCTGTAGATCCATTTTATCGAGTTAATAGTGATGCAAATGCAATCAACATGATAAATTTACACTTTGAATCTATTACAAGAAACCAGATCACTAAAGAAAATGTAATTTTTGTATTTTGGTTTAATGTTGCATTTTATATAAAGAATTTTGCTGAATCAGTCAGGCGTACTGTTAGAAAAGGGGATATTTTATTTATTTCATCTTGGGGGAATGGAATAGAATCAAAGGCACTGTTAAAAAAATACCTGAAAAGTGTCTACCAAACAAAAGATGAACGTATGATTGAAATCATGGTTAATGAAATTTTGAAATTCTGCCCTGTTGAGTCCTTGTCAGATTGGTTGTGTGAAAATAAATACAAAATTGGTCAATATTCCAATGCCTTCAATGATATAAATATTATTTTTACCGAATGAGCGATAAAGTTTGGATTAACAGGTGTTATTGCCAAATGAACGGAAAATCACACAGCTTACTTCATACACCAGTATTAATAGCAATTGAACAACACCCTAATCATGTTGCAGTCATTGAAGAATCAGGCTTAAAGGTTACCTACCGCCAATTGGGTCAATTGCTAAATGCGTTTACCCAGCTAATCTGTGGTTTTAATAATAAAAATGTAAACGTACCACTTATTGGCGTTCTGTCTCCAGTTAACCATCTGAGTATTTCAGCGATATTGGGTATTCTCAATGCCAGATGCGCTTACGTACCCCTGGATGATCAATCCCCACCAGAAAGGCTGAACAAAATAATAGATAATACCCAAATGAAATTATTGCTGGCTGATGGAACCCTGCTCAGCAAATTTCCTGAGTTGGCAGACAATGACAGCATAGAGAAAATAGTCGTCTTTGGTGACTCTGTATTGAATCCGGGGAATCTGGGGAATTCTGAAGAATCCTCTGAAAAAATCATCTGCTTTTCTGATTTCAACCAATCACCATCCACTGACATAGACGAACAATCTCACCTTTTGTCAGAGACACTTTGTGGTCATAGCGACGATTTAGCCTACATTCTGCACAGCTCAGGATCAACCGGAGTACCGAAGGGTATAATGTTGTCCCACGGCAATGCCAGGGCGTTTACGGATTGGATGCAAAAGGAGTTTTGTCTGACTTGTAATGATGTTGTGATATCCAGGGCTCCGCTGAAGTTTGACCTGTCCGTTTTTGATATTTTCAATACATTATCCATCGGTGCAACCCTGGTCTGTTTTGACTGGCAAAAACAACGTTCTTCTATTGAAAAACACAGGGACTATATCTCATTACTCAGGCGGGAACGTGTATCCATATTATATACCACACCCTCTACATTAATAACGCTTGAGTGTAGGGGAGGACTTGGCCAAAGCAGCACCAGTCTTCGTCAGATTATGTATGCAGGTGAGCCATTTCCGGTAGCTAAACTCCGTCACCTGATGGAATCATTACCGGACACCCGGTTCAGCAATATTTATGGCCCGACAGAAACCAATATTATTACCTGTTTTCATGTTGCTCCCGGAGATTTGGCTAAACATCAGAACGCTATACCTTTGGGTACCGAGGCAGATCATAGTGAAATCATCGTGGTCGATGAGGCCAGTATGAGTGTGTGTCAGGCTGGCGAGATTGGTGAAATATGGTGCCAGGGTCCTACGGTATGCCATGGTTATCTGAATATGCCGGAACTGACCAGAAAAAACCTGGTAACCAGTCCTTTTGCCCAATATCCGGGCAGGTTCTGGAGAACCGGTGATTATGGTTTCCGGGATAAACAGGGGGTGTTGCACTATCGCGGCCGACGGGACCTGATGATCAAGATTAAAGGATATCGTATTGAGTTGGGAGAAATTGAATCCGCGCTTGCCAGTATTACCGGGATATATGAATGCTGTGTCGTTTTCATAAAAGACCAATGCCAGATACATTGCTTTTATTCAACCGTCATTAACCTGCCGTTGGCTGAAAAAACAGCAATCCAACAACTAAAAGAACAACTCCCAGCCTATATGATTCCATCACATTTCCATTACAAACCGGATTTACCAAAAACATCTTCTGGAAAAATAGACCGGGTGTTACTTAGTGCAGAGGCATCATTAGTGTTATGAATAATAACAAAATTAAAGAGGTTATTTTTACTGCGAACCAGGCATGGAAATTACTCTGCTTTGATGAACTTCATAGTTACGACAATTATCAGATTTCCTGGTTACAGGATGCTGACCGACCTTATTACAACTGTATACATATTCATGACGCCCTGGCATACAGAGAATTGCAGACAGCTGAAGCCTATTTCACAACACGATCAAGCCTTCCGAGAGTTTATACTCATACTGGCACTGACGGAGAATATATTAATTTTTTAAAAAGTGAAGGTTACATCGAATTACCTGAGGAAGAAGAACTTTGGTATGAGTTCCCCATAGAAAGCATGAATGCACCGTTGGAACTGGGGGATTTGTATAAAAAGCCATTATCTGAAATTGATATCAGAAAGATTGATACTGAAAAAGATCAGCTGGAATACTTTATGACACTAAACCGGCATCGGAACAACATTCCGGCATCACTGGCAGAAAAATTCACCGAAAAAATCAGAAAAAACAGCATGAATAAGAATAACTCCCTGGAATGTTTTTCTGCCTTTTCCGGGGATCTTACCATTTCCATTGGCACAATGAGCTGCATCAACGGGCTGGCTTTTCTATCTGAAGGCGCAACTGATATCCGTTTTAGCCGACAGGGTTTGTACTCAACTATGTTAGCGTTTCGGATTAATCTTGCTTATCAAAGGAAGTGTCGGTTTGCATATGTTCGCTGTGATAAAGAGGCATGGTCTAATAAGGGGTGTATGAAACTGGGTTTTTCTTCATTTCTCAGTCGTCAACTGTGGGAAAAAAGGAAATAAAATTATGAATCTCGAAGATGAAATTATTGAAATTAATCAATCAGAGAATCGTCGGGCTCACATACATGCCATGCTGGGTAAAATGAAACAGTATGATTTAACGGCGGTGAAAATTGAAGGACGAAGAATCTGGGTTGATGACGATCACTCGGTGATTGATTTTGCTTCATGCAACTATCTGGGATTGGATCTTGATGAAGAGATGCAGAACGATATCAGCGATGAAATCATGAGATGGGGGGTGCATCCAAGCTGGTGTCGTCTGGTAGCCAGCCCGGCGATCTATCAACAAATTGAAAACCAGCTGGCTACGTTGATTGGTGTGGAGTCTACCTTGATTTTTCCCACCGTGACATTGATCTCCATCGGCGTGTTGCCCGCACTGGTGGGCAAGGGAGGAGTCCTTATTCTGGATAAATCCGGTCATGAAACCATGTACGAAGCGGCGAAAATAGCCAGAGACAGCGGGGCAACATTACTCTCCTTCCCGCAAAATGACCTTGAAACCTTAGAGTTACACCTCCAGCACCACCAGAACAATAAGCGAAAAGTCATTATGATTGATGGCGTTTACAGCATGAGTGGTGATTTTGCCAGGGTACCGGCTATTGTTGCCCTCGCTAAAAAGTACGATGCCATTGTGTATATTGATGATGCCCATGGATTCGGTGTCGTGGGGGAGAACCCCACATCGGCAATGCCCTACGGGCAGCGAGGCAATGGCATCGTCCGTTATTACGGGCTTGACTACGAAAACATTATCTATGTGGGGGGATGTTCAAAAGCTTACTCATCCCTGGCGGCGTTTGTTGGCTGCTCAAAAAAAATGCAGAGCTTTATTAAGGGTTTTTCAACACCTTATGATCTTTCCGGCCCCTGTCCGACCGCTTCACTGGCCACCCTGGCGAAAGGTTTGGTGATCAACGAGCATCGAGGAAACCAATACAGGGAAAAACTGTTCACTTTAACCCATAAGAGCATTAATGGTCTGAGGTCAATGGGTTTTGAGGTGCTTAATCAATCCTGGTTTCCGATCATTTTTGTCAGGATAGGTGATAATCAGGATACCATAGAAACCGCAAATCTACTGTTTGAGAAAGGCATTCTAGTTACAGTTTCACCCTATCCGATGGTGGGTATTGGCCAGGAGGGGCATCGCATTACGTTAACGGCTGCCAATACACTAGAAGAGGTTGAAGAGCTGCTGGCAAGCTTTCAAATTATCCGGGATTATCTGGTCGACAAGCACAGTAATAATGCTATTTAAGAAATCTGAGAGATCAAAAGGCATCTTGCTATGTCTTGCCAGCGTTCTGTTTATGCATTTAACCGATGTGGTTATCAAGCTATCGGGTAATACCCTGTATTTCAGTCAGGAGCTGTTTCTTCGTTTTGCCTCATCAGCACTGCTATTACTACCGCTCCTAAAAACTTGCTCAAACCTACTCAAAGTTATCTAAACCTGAGCATT
>NZ_JAHHPM010000505.1 GCF_024606345.1 Endozoicomonas sp. YOMI1 | reverse complement strand
GGTCCCACCGGATGCGGTGGTTAAGGATTATCAGGCAGCCAGGGCAACACTGGAGGTAGCGAGATTTAAGGTAAAATGTTGCCTGAGGGGCCTAAGGTTGGATGGCCAGCTGGTCCCACCGGATGTGGTGGTTAAGGATTTGCAGGCAGCCAGAGCAATACTGGAGATAGGGCGCTTCAAAGAGGAATGTTGCCTGAGGGGGCTGGTATTGAATGGTCGGCCGGTCACACCAGATGCAGTGGTTAAGGATTATCAGGCAGTTAAAGCTACCCTGGAGATGGCACGCTTTAAGGGACAATGTTGTCTGAGGGGCCTGAGGTTGGATGGCCAGCAGGTCACACCGGATGCGGTGGTTAAGGATTATGAACGCGGTGGCCGGTTGTTCGAAAGAGCCATTTTTTATGCTCAGCTGGCATTGAATGCCAGAGAATTGAATGGCAACTACCTGGATAACCAGAAAGTATTGGCAGCGTTTAATGAAGTACCCGGGGACCATTCTTCAAGGCAAGCTGAATTCCTGATGCAAAGGTTGAAACAGTCTCAGCGTTACGGTGAAACTAGCGAAGCTCAGGATAGACTTCAAGATATCTGGCAAATCTTGAATGGTTGTTCGGTCAAAGACGATGAGCAACACCGGCTGCAATGTATATTGCAATTCATGGCTATGGATAATGAATTGACCATTGATCACCAGCGAGTGTCAGCAGAACAGGTATTGCAATCCATCAAAACACTGAGGCGCTCATTTAAGAATTCACGCCTGCATTTCTTCTTCCTGGCACACTGCTATATCACCAGACAGTCCATTAATGGGCGGGAAATCCATAAGGATTATGTATTGGGGTATCTTGAGAGTTTTCCTGAAGGAAGCAGGCTGCGCCATGCTCTAGGCTGCTGGTTTGAACAATACAGCTGCGAAGCCAGTTCAATGGATAATTTACTGTTTAATGTCGTTGCCCCGGGGGGAGATAGTCCGCACGGATACGCAGCCTCTGCCAGTCAGCATAGGGCTTCTGTTGCCACTGAGCCCCGCCACAAACCCCGCCACAAACAGAGTGCCGACAACGCCTGGTGGGGCTGTTTGCTCAATGATGGAAACAGGTATTCAGGCCATCGTGTAAATAACCCCGGACATGGGCATAGATATCATCTCCCCGACTTGATCCCCAATATAGAGAGCGCTGGCGGAAGTGCAAAATCGGTAGAGGTATCCATTGCCTATCCTGGCAGGGAAGGCCCATATCAGGTTGAGGAATACCGGGATGAAACAGAAAATACGCCCCCTGCTCGGGCAGTTACCCTGAGTCCGGCCAGAACCCTGCAGCAATGGTCAACAACAGGCGGGCCGGGCATCCCGGAAAAGCCGGTTCCCCGGTTAAATGCGCTAACGCTGAAAGCACTGGGGATTATTCAGGAAGTCAATGATTCTTATACTGATCCCCCCATTCTGATTACCGGTTCATACGCGCGTTTTTTACAGAAGCTCTGCTCATTCTTCAATGATATTGACATTATCTGTACGACAGAAGAATCCGCCAGAACACTCTTTGACAAGCTGCAGGCACTGAACACCCACAGGGATTCAGACATCCCCACACACATCACCATCTTGCCTATCCGGGGATGCCATGAGATTAAACTACCAAAAGCCTATAATATTTATCTTCAAGACGGTGACCTGGGTACCAAAGCAATGGAGCTTCAGGTCAGTGTTGACGACAGGGTAACCTATGAAAATGCAGCACAATTGGCCTTTCACGTTCCCGGGGTTCAGGGGCTGGTAAGGTGCTTGTCGTTCGCTGAAGAAACCAGATTACTGAACGATACGCTGGAATACCTCGCTGATAATCTTGACCTGCTGACCGAGCAATTAAAAACAGGAGCGGTATTACACATACCAAGAACCATTCTTTTTAATTTTCCTCAAAACCCCGATGAAGGTATTTATGGCTTGCTTATGCGCTGTCTGCTTACCCTGAATAAAGCCGGGCAGTTTATTGCTTTGCACTCTGATCTAAACACCGGGAAAACTGACTACCCGACTAACCCCCTTCAAGAACAACATCAACGCCTTCATGCGCTCACTGAGAAGATCCGAATGAAATTGCATAGCCATGTTTGCCGTCATGATTTTGAGCTTAGAGTTAACAACTGGCTATCGACAACTTCCCATGTTAATGATTACGAAATCATGAGAAAGGAATTTATCGAAACACTGCTTGCGATGATGCATCCTGAATAAGATCGAGTCCGGT
Source organism: Endozoicomonas sp. YOMI1 (assembly GCF_024606345.1). Lineage (GTDB taxonomy): Bacteria > Pseudomonadota > Gammaproteobacteria > Pseudomonadales > Endozoicomonadaceae > Endozoicomonas. The sequence goes on along the minus strand of NZ_JAHHPM010000505.1, from coordinate 168 downwards.
CACCGGCATGGGCCTGCATAAATGAAGTGAACCTAGTAATCATTTTGAGGTCAAACAGCGGTATTTAAGTAGTTAACCAAATGAAATCATATTTTCTGACTAAGTGATCAGTTACTCCCGGCAACTGCTCCTGCGTTGCTCTAGCTCCTGCATCCATGCAGTCGTGCG
>NZ_JAHHPM010000504.1 GCF_024606345.1 Endozoicomonas sp. YOMI1 | reverse complement strand
AGCCTTGGATCATAACAACGAATGTTGCGCTCGTTGCGGTTTTAATCAAGAGTTGATGCTTACACTAACCTCGCCTGCAGGTTAGTCAACCGGCGGTTCGATTTTCGATTTCGCGCCGCCATACCCACCGCCTTGGGTTGCCCCACCAGCACCACCATTTTTTTGCCCCGGGTAACACCGGTGTAAAGCAGGTTACGTTCCAGCAGGGTGTAGTGTTGCATGGCCATGGGGATCACCACACAGGGGTATTCGGAGCCTTGGCTTTTATGGATGGTGGTGGCATAGGCCAGCGACACTTCGTCCAGCTCATTGACCGGATAAAGCACCTCCCGACCGTCGAACTCAATCATCAACTCGCCCTCTTCAATATCGATGGCTTTTACCCGGCCAATATCGCCGTTAAACACCTCCTTGTCGTAGTTATTGACCGTCTGAATCACCTTATCCCCTGGCGCATAGGTCCAGCCATAACGGGTAACCCGAGGGTGTGCATTCGGGTTCAGGGCTTCCTGCAAGGCCACATTCAAACTGCGAGCGCCCAGTCCGCCCCGGTTCATTGGGGCCAGCACCTGGATATCGTTGACCGGATCAAAGCCAAACGTCTCAGGCAGCCGTCGTGTGACCACCGACATCAACTTGGCAAACAGCTCTTCGGGCTCTTCACCTGTCAGATAGAAGAAGTCCGTCTCCTCCCCTTTTTTCGTCACCTTGGGTGCCTGCCCACGGTTGATGGCGTGGGAGCCGGTAATAATCTGTGAGGTTGCCGCCTGCCGAAAGATTTCCGTCAATCGTGCCACGGGTACCTTACCGGACTCAATCAAATCACTCAGTACCAACCCCGGCCCTACCGAAGGCAACTGATCGACATCGCCCACCAGCAATACCGCAGCGGAGTCGGGCACTGCCCGCAACAGCTGATTCATCAGCACCACATCCACCATGGAGCACTCATCCACCACCAGCAGATCCGTTTCCAGAGGATTCTCGGCATTGCGTTTGAAGTCGAAGGCGGATGGATCGAAATCCAGCAGCCGATGAATGGTGGTGGCTTCCTGCCCTGTCGATTCAGACAATCGCTTGGCGGCCCGCCCTGTGGGTGCACACAGCGTCACCTCAACCCGCTTGGCCTGGATAATCTTCAGGATGCTGTTAACCACCGTCGTCTTACCCACGCCCGGTCCACCGGTAATGATGCAGAACTTATTCTGCACCACCAGCTCAATCGCCCCTTTCTGGGAGTCGGACAGATGTATGTTGTTTTTCTCCTCCACCCAGGGAATGGCTTTGTCCATGGCAATACCAGACCAGCCGGAACGTCCCGGAAGCAAGCGGTTCACATGGTTGGCAACCCCCTGCTCGGCACGAAAGAGCGGTGTCAGAAACAGGCAGGGCACCTCTTCAATGGTCTCCGGTGTCAGCCGCTCCTCATTGATCTCGCACTGAATCGCTTCCTTAATGGTGGCTTCCGGTATCTCCAGCAACGTGACCGCATCGTTCACCAGCGCCTCAAACGGTCGGGCGCAGTGCCCTTCTCCGGAACACTCCTGCAACACATGGCGCACCCCGGCCTGGGCCCGTATTAACGACACCCGGTCGATTCCCAGCTGCATGGCCAGGTTGTCTGCCGTTTTAAAACCGATGCCGTGAATATCCAGTGCCAGCCGGTACGGGTTCTCCTGCACTTTCGCCACGGACTCATCACCATAGGTTTTATAAATACGCACCGCCCGGGCTGTGCCAACACTGTGGGATTGCAGGAACACCATAATCTCCCGAATCACCTTCTGCTCCGACCAGGCCGAGGTGATCTTCTCCCGCCGTTTTTTGCCGATGCCCTCCAGCTCCATCAGCCGCTCCGGGTTATCTTCAATAATATCGAACACCTGTTCACCAAAGGCTTTCACCAGCCGTTTGGCAAAATGGGGGCCAATGCCCTTCACCATGCCGGAGCCCAGGTATTTCTCGATGCCTTCCAGGGTATTGGGTGTCACGGTTTTGATCTGCTTAACCTTGAACTGCACCCCGTGCTTATGGTCGTTAAACCAGATGCCGGTGGCATCCACAAACTCACCGGGTGTCACCGAGGGTGTGTTGCCGGTCATGGTCACCAGCTCACGCTGCCCCTTGCACTTGACCCGAATCACAAAGAACCCGCTGGCTTCGCTGTGGAAGGTGACCCGCTCTACCGACCCCTGAAGATGAACCAGTGGCTGATGGTCTGTGTAGCGCTTATCATTGGAGGCAGTTTCCATTAAGGCGTCGTTTATCCGTCAGAAGAATGAAGGCAGTCAAAAGAATATTACCAAAGGGGATTTATTCAAGCGACTATAGAGGCCATATATTCATAATGTAGTGTCTACAAAAACATTCACTTATCAGCAGGGGCAGCCAGACCTTGCTATGGAGTAAATGTAATGGAAGCTCTGGATGGCGATCCTTTTGATGGACTCTTTAGAGTCGACATCATTAACAACGCACAGCGAGGCTTTTCTGATCCAAATGCAGGGGAAGATTTAGCAAATTTCAATGAGCCACTTGATGAGCTCAAATCCTGATCTTGCGAGTCCGTCTTTTGTGGTAACCACAACGAGGGTTGGATTCCCGAGCATTGCGGATTCCAGAATGGTTTGCAGTCCTTTTCGCTTAAAGTTGAAAGCCTGGCAATGTCACCGATAAATTCTGAGTCAGAATGCTTTTTGAGCAAGAGAGACTTCTGCGTGATGATGCTGGATTTTTGTCTGGCAGAGCTGACTCTCGCATAGGCTATTTTTCTCTGATGGTTAAGTAGTACACGGTAGTGACCACCGCTTGTTTGCATCACTCATAATAGCCACTTTTGATTCTTCGTCGTATTGTTTGGGTCGTGACGCCTTCAACTCTGGCAAGTTTTGTTGTTGATACCCACAAAT
>NZ_JAHHPM010000503.1 GCF_024606345.1 Endozoicomonas sp. YOMI1 | reverse complement strand
GAGTGACTGATCACTTAGTCAGAAAATACGATTTCATTTGGTTAACTACTTATAATTTGCGCCAAAGGGTGCGCCGAAGCGAGCGCAACCAGAATAATCACTCTTACAATAGTAACTCCGTGTGCGACTCTCAGGCTCAGATCAAACCTTCAAACAGTTGTCCATAAAATCAAAGGCTTTTGTGGTGAGTTTTTATTGCCTTATATTTCTTAACTGGTTGGGTCGCCCCTGCGAGGTTATTGGCCCTATTGAATCAGAAGGATCCGGGGTAGTTCTGAGCTGCTGTTCAAGGACTTTAATGTATGCAGAGGCTTGTCTTAATATCTGTACTTTTGTTAATTTTTTTTCAGCACCTCCGGGAATTTTATTTTTAAGTACCTTGAAGGCGTCGTTAATATTACCCGTACGTATTCTTTCTCTTTGGTTATGCACTTGCCTGAACCGATCATTGATCGTTCGTTTTCTTTTTCTTGCGGTGGGATCGGTACTTGTATCTGCAGTTGACGTGGAATATCGGTCTTGGTGATCAACTTGATGAACATCAAACTGTTTGAAAGTTCTACTATTGGCAGGATTTATTTCAAAAGCGCCGTATGATTCATCTGATGGAATCTGATATGGCTGCATCGGTGTTGTATTAACATCCATCATATTTACCTTCTTCAATTTGAATAAGGAATATAGCAAAAGTAATGTCCAGCCAGCCGCTTATCTCATGGTCAGCCTGATGACTGAAGCAGCTGAAATAATGAGCTGATTAAGCAGGGTCAAAACCATGGCCTTCAGTGAAGAAAGTCAAGTCAGTTTTCAGAAAACTCAAAGCGCTGGCATAGTGTCTTCAGAAACCTCAAAGTTATCGAAGTACGCTGTAGATCAAAGGCTATCTCCTGAAACTCAGGCATGACCCCGTGCCGGAGCAACGGTTTGACGTTAAATACTCGAGGTAGGAGCCGTATGCATTAGTAGTGCACGTACGAATCTGCGCTGGGGGTGGCGGGTGATCACCATTCCTACTGTGGCCATTTCAAAAGTATTTTTGTGGTAACCCTCTGGTTACAGAGGCTATGTATTTATGATTCGAATTCAGGGCTTTTAATAATTTAAAAATCTATAAAATAAAAAAAAAAATAAACGACATTGCTATAATGTGAGATAGTTTAAGCGTTCATTGTGAGTTGGAACTGAAAGGAATATTTTATTATCTGGGATTCTGGAAGGCTCTTTCGAATTCTGGCTGTTGTGTTATCGGCAGACGTGCTGGATGTTTGTGTGTCCTTTATTACCATAATGAGTGCTGTGTTTGCCTAGTCAATTGGTACGAATTATAGAGCTGCGTAATAGTGCTGCTTTTAATCAGCAAACGCGAGTTTAGCAGTCTGGAATTTGAATGAAAGGCTTTGCTAATACATATCAACAACTTCCTGTCGGAAAATTTACTATCAAAGGCTAGAAATCATGAAATTTTACACATTAGTTATTGCAGTTTTAATCGAACTGATGATACTTTGCAGCACCCCGGTAAGGGCATCTGGTTTATCACCGACTTTCGAAGTTTTAAGCGGCTGTAGCGCTGAAATCGCAACAGATAAACCCTGGACAAAAGACTGCATTGTTAAAATACATAATCTATCATGCCCACGTGCAATAGGTATTCATAAAAATGGAGACGAAATATTGTCTGATATTAAAGAAACATTGTCTGATTCTGATACTCCTGATGCTCATGGTTACATTGCTGCTAAATGGGTCGTCAAAGCAGGGTCAGCACCAGTATATTTTGATGGTAGATGGGACAGAGTTACTTTTAGTGGCGGTTATTTTGGTGGTGACCCTGCAGCTGGTTTATCTTCCATTGACTGTGATAGATTAAAACGGGTGAACCACGACGAAATACGTTACCAAGCCTCAAGTGATAGCCTCATCTATGCTAATTTGCCATCTACGTTTCATGAATATTTAGATGCTTCAACCGGTCATACTCAAATCTTTAATTTTTTCAGGTTTGAATGTATGAATTCTGAGTCTAGTAATTATTTAGTGTGTATACATACTTACTCAAGTTTAGATTGAGCACTCCTTTAAAAACCACTAATACGGAAAAAGGTGTCCGGAAAAAGGTGTCAGAAAAAGGGAAAAAGGTGTCAGGTCTTTCTTCATGCATAAAGGCAAAATTTAAGTTATGCCTCAGAATCGTTCTTAGTATAACAAACAGGAGATTCCACTGTTTGCGTGGTTAGACAAAAGATATTAAGAAGGGTGTTCTGGAATTTCAGCTGCGCCCCAGAGCAGTAATACTCCAGAAGCAGCTGAAACGATGAGCTGATTAAGCAGGGTCAGAACAATCGGTTTAGCCCATCCAAAGCAGCAACACGATAGGCTTCCGCCATCGTCGGATAGTTAAATGTGGTATTCAGGAAGTAACGGAGTGAATTGGCCTTACCCTCCTGCCGCATTACCGCCTGACCGATATGGACAATCTCCGATGCCTGGTCACCAAAACAATGAATGCCCAGCACTTCCAGGGTATCCCGATGGAAAAGGATCTTCAGCATGCCAACCACCTCGCCGGTGATTTGGGCTCTGGCCAGTCTGGAGAAAAATGCCTTACCCACTTCATAGGGAATGGCATCTGCCGTCAGCTCTTCTTCGGTACAACCCACAGAGCTGATTTCCGGGATGGTATAGATTCCCGTGGGCACTTCATTGACAAAGTGCCAGTCCTCGCTGTTACAAAGGTGTGCTGCCGCCGAGCGTCCCTGGTCATAAGCGGCACTGGCAAGACTGGGCCAGCCAATAACATCGCCCGCCGCATAAATATGGGGTAATGAGGTCTGATAACTTTCATTAACACTTAACTGACCGCGGCCATCGGGCTTAAGACCGATCATTCCCAGCCCCATTGCCTGGGTATTACCTGCCCGGCCATTGGCCCAGAGCAACATATCGGCCTTGAGTTTCTTGCCCGACTTAAGGTGCAGCACTACGCAATCATCCATGGTCTCAAGTTTCTGAAACTCTTCATTATGGCGAATAATGACGTTCATTTTGCGCAACTGATAACTCAGGGCATCGGAAATTTCTTTATCAAGAAACGACAGCAGCCGCTCACGGGTATCAATCAAATCCACCAGCACGCCCAGACCAGAAAATATCGAGGCATATTCAGAGCCGATAACACCGGCACCGTAGATAATCATGCGTCGTGGTGTAGAGGACAGCTCCAGAATGGTATCGCTATCAAAAACCCTGGGATGGTGAAAGTCGACACCGGGTGGATGATAGGGACGGGACCCGGTGGCAATCAGAAAACTGGACCCGAAGAGACGTTCCGTATTGCCACTGGGCTCAGTCACCTCCAGGGTATGCTCATCAATAAAGACACCACGACCAAAGTAAAGATCAATGCGATTCCGAGCATAGTACATGGTTCGGGACTGCACCTGCTTCTGAATCACCGATTCCGCCCTTTTCAATACCTTGGGAAAGCTGAACCAGCGGGGATCACCAATCTCACGAAACATGGAGTTGGTATTGAAATCCATAATCTGTTTGACAGAGTGGCGCAGAGCCTTGGATGGAATCGTACCCAGGTGGGTACAGCTACCACCGACGAAGTTAAACTGCTCAACGACAGCGACCTTTTTACCGAGCTTGACGGCATTCATTGCCGCCCCTTCTCCCGCAGGCCCCGACCCAAGGATGACCAAATCGTATTTACTGACACCCATTTATTCGATTCCCCCGGTCCAATTCATTATCCATTTATTCTTATTTACAGCTTATACCTGGAGTGCCCATAAGGCTTCCAGGCGCTTTGGCAGTCTCTACAACCAACAAAAAACAAACGTAGCGAAAAGAGATTACGCCTTTTTACTCTTATTTGAAGCCGTCGCGTCATAAAACAGGCCATCATTCACCTCGGAAAGAGGATCTGTTTTGTCTCCACCGCCACAAATGACGCAGCTGTCCTTCAGACCAAGATTACTAAGACCACCACAAGAGCCTTTAATCGGCTTATTGGCAAAAATCACACCCACCGCCATAGCCGCAATGAGTACCAGAAAAGTACAAAATGTAATCAGCATCATTGTCATAACTGATTCCTCCATTATTTACCATGAAATACCGCTGGTTCAGGCGATAACTGGAATGTTTATTGAGGCGGTATGCTCATGGCTGTTGAACCAGATAAGGCTTAAAGGCCTCACTGGTTACCGTTGCAAATCCTTCATCGGTATAATAGGCAAAACGTGCCGCAATACCCAGCCTATTCGCCAGCTCCAACCCTTTCTCATCCCCCAGCACCATAAACATGGTAGCCAGGGCATCGGCACGGGCCGAGGTGTCGGCAATAACAGCCACTTCCGCTACCCGCTTGGCTTCAGGCCAGCCGGTAACGGGGTTAATGGTATGTGAGTAGCGCTTGCCATCGACTTCAAAAAAATTCAAATAATCACCAGAGGTTGCCAGTGCCTTGTCCAAAGGCTCAACCAATGCTGACACGCCGTTTTTTCCCATTTCAGGACCGATCACCGCCAATCGCCAGGGGTTGCCATTAGGCTTGACACCCTGAACCAGCACTTCGCCACCAACCTCTACCATAAAGTCCTCGATACCCCGGGCCCTGAGAGCCGCTGCCGCCTGATCAACTCCATAGCCCTTGGCTATGGAACTCAGATCAACAAACAACGCCTTTTCACGGGTCAGAGTTGAGCTTTCCGTGTCCGCTTTCAGACTCTGATAGCCAACGTTGGCCAGGGCTTCCTGGATAGCGGTTGCATGGGGAATATGGCCCGGATATTGATCCTCAATCCATTTGACAAATTCCGGAGCGTTGGCCAACGGGTGGGAGTCACTATCATCGTGACTATCCTTGACCGCAGCCCATTGTGTCGGGCCAAAGCCCCACAGGTTCACCAGGGGGCCTACGGTAATATCGTAGGCTCCATCCGATAGATCAGAAATCGCCTGAGCTTGCTGAACCAGCTGAACAATATCACTGGACAGTCTGAATGGCTCCCCTACCGGAGCCCGGTTAAACTGCATCAGCTCGGAGTCAGGCTTATAGGTTGACATCCGTTGATCAACATCCGCCAGGGCATCCTGTACTTCCCCGGACACATCCTTTACCGGATGACTGAACAGGGTAGCGACATAACTGACGTTATAGGTCGTTCCCATGACCTGCCCCTGAAAGCTATAAAGCCTGGGCCGCGAACTCAACACCAGAAATGCAGCCACTAACACAATGAGGGCAGGTATCAATGATCGCTTCAGAGATCGGGAAAGCACGTGAAGCTCCTGAAAATGGTTCAATAGGGCGTGGGTCAATCTCAGGCAGTTCTCCTGACACAGCGACAGACTGAAAGTTACGAAAGGATAACCACCTTTGCCGACGCTCTGGATAAGAGGCTCTGAGAAAGCTCCCGGCTATAAAAGTCGGGCCGGATTCTAGCACCTGCCCGTGGGATAATCATCAGGGATTAAACGGAACTATTCAGGCCGTTACCCAGAGAATCACCGCATCGTCACCGCTGGTTGAAACCAGGGCATGACCCATCTGTGCATCGTAGTATGCGCTGTCCCCCTCAAACAGCTCCACCGGCTGATAATATTCGGTATAGAGTTCAATACTGCCATGCAGGACCAGTAGAAACTCCTCACCATCGTGTCGCACCCACTCCCGATATTCGTCAAATGACCGTGCCCTGACGGTTGTACGGTAGGGAATCATCTTTTTGCCGGAAAGCTCTGTAGCCAGCAATTCATGCTCATAGGTACGAGTGGGATGAAGACGCCCCTCTCCCTGACGGGTAATGTCTCGACGGCCGCCAGCAGACACCGTTTTCTTTACCGGGGAGAACAGCTGGGGAATATCAATACCCAGTCCATTAACCAACTTTGTTACTGCCGTAAACGTGGGTGATATTTGCTCATTTTCGATTTTTGACAGGGTAGAACGGGCCAGGCCGGTTTTCCGGCTGGCCTCTTCCAGGGTCAACTGCTGACTCAGGCGAATTTCCCTGACCCGCTTTCCCAGCTCCAGTGGAGCCACAGACGCTTCTGGTTGACTTATATCACCCTGATCAACGCCCACCCTGCGAGTTACTATTACTGCAGGCTTACTCGGTTGTTCCTGTTTAAGAAAATCCGTTGACTCCGGCATGCTTTCCCCCTTTGCCATCTCTCATTGGCATTGCCTGCTCCTGATGAACACTGTAAGACATGGTATATCAGGAACACCCCTAATGTGAAAATTTGTTTCTTATTGGAAACTTGTTTATTGATGTATGAGAAAGGTATTGTTACGCTTGCCTTCAAGAAAATAGAAATCTTTTGGTCAAAACCCGTTAATAACCCATTGATGTATGGCCCTGAGCCGCTTTCTGTTAATAGCTCGTTTGACCATTTTCTTATTGATAAATAACAAAAAACAGCCTTGAAAGCTGATATCGCAAAAATATACCAACAAATGGAGTCATGGCGATGAGCTTAAGTATTCTCGATTTGTTCAAGATTGGGGTAGGTCCTTCCTCATCCCATACTGTGGGTCCTATGGTAGCCGCAAACCGCTTCCTTGATGCCCTGCTCCAGCAGGGGCAGCTTGAGAATACCCGTCAGATTCGTATTGAACTCTATGGTTCTCTGGCCATGACCGGTGCAGGTCATGCCACCGATACTGCCGTGATGCTCGGGCTTATGGGTGAAAAACCGGACCAGCTTGATCCTGATCAGGCGCCGGAATTGGTCAACAATGTCCGCAGCACCGGTCAGTTGATACTTGCCGGCCACTATCCAATTCCTTTCGTCGAAGATCAACACCTTCACTTTTTGCATGGCCACTCCCTGCCCAAGCACCCTAACGGTATGACGCTCAGAGCTTTTGATGAAGCTGGCCTCGAGCTTTTTCACGACCATTATTACTCCGTAGGCGGAGGCTTCGTACTGAATGAGCAGGAAACCGATCAGACGACTTCGGCAACGGAAATTCAGGTGCCCTTTCCTTTCAATAATGCCCTGGATCTTCTGGATATCGGAGACAGAACCGGACTCTCCATTGGTGAAATTGTCCTGGAGAATGAACAACACCTGGGAAGATCTGACAATATTCAACAGGCATTGCTGAATATCTGGCAGGTAATGGACCGCTGCATCAAACGTGGCTGCGAACAGACAGGCATACTTCCCGGCGGATTGAACGTCAGACGTCGTGCGAACCAGCTGCACCAGGAACTGTTGAATCGCCCCGAAGACCAGCAGGATCACCTGGAAGTCATGGACTGGGTCAATCTGTTTGCCATCGCCGTCAATGAGGAAAACGCCGTTGGTGGTCGTGTCGTTACCGCGCCAACCAATGGTGCAGCCGGCGTTATTCCGGCGGTTCTTGCCTATTACGATCGTTTTGTTCCAGGTAGCAGTGAAGCGGGTATTGTTACCTTTCTGGCCACCGCTGCTGCCATTGGCATGCTCTATAAAAAGAACGCCTCAATCTCCGCAGCCGAAGTCGGTTGTCAGGGGGAAATCGGGGTGGCCTGCTCCATGGCGGCAGGTGCCCTGTGCGCCGTGATGGGCGGCAATAACCGCCAGATTGAAAATGCCGCTGAAATAGGTATGGAGCACAACCTGGGCCTGACCTGTGATCCGATAGCAGGCCTGGTACAGGTTCCCTGTATCGAGCGCAATACCATGGGCGCTGTCAAGGCCATCAATGCGGCCCGTCTGGCCATGAAAGGTGATGGGCAGCATCGGGTATCCCTTGATGACGTGATTGAAACCATGCGCCAGACGGGTCTGGATATGCAGGATAAATACAAAGAGACCGCCACAGGTGGCCTGGCTGTTAATGTCGTTATGTGCTGAGAACCCATTGAGCCAGACCATAAAAAACAACAACTGTCTTTTATTTTCACTACTGACCAGAGTCTTTTAAAACAAAGCAGTCAGTTCAAAGAATTTTTATTTAAGATCAACGCAAGAGCAAAACAGGACGACAACATGGCCGTTGACCACACTTCTACTCTGCCGACACTGGCAGAACTGGAACAAAACGATGCCTTTACCCATCGTCACATAGGTTCTGACCGGCAGGAGCAGCAGGCCATGCTGGAAAGTCTCGGGCTCAAATCGCTGACCGGGCTGATCAATGACACCGTTCCGGGCAGCATCCGGTTAACTCGGGAATTAGCACTTCCCGCGGGAAAAACAGAGCAACAGGCCCTTGCCGGGCTTGCTGCCCTTGCCCGACAAAATACAGTTAACAAGTCGTACATTGGCATGGGGTATTACAACACCGAAGTACCCAATGTCATTTTGCGCAATCTACTGGAAAACCCCGGCTGGTATACCGCCTATACCCCTTATCAGCCAGAAATCTCCCAGGGCCGACTGGAAATGCTGCTCAATTTCCAGCAGATGGTTATGGACCTCACGGGTATGGAGGTTGCCAATGCCTCCCTTCTGGACGAAGCTACTGCCGCTGCGGAAGCCATGACCCTCTGCCTGCGCAGCGTGGGACGCAGCAAAGCGGCCTCACAAACATTCTTTGTTGCCCATGACGTGCACCCACAGACCATTGATGTGATTAAAACCCGTGCCGACTGGCTGGGCATCAAGGTCATCGTTGGCAACCCTCATACCGAACTGGTCAATCACGATGTATTTGGTGTGCAGCTTCAATACCCGGGGACTTACGGCAACATCACGGATATAGAGAGCATTGCAGCCATTGCCCGACAACAGGGTGCCATGGTTTCGGTAGCCACTGACCTGTTGGCCCTGACATTACTGAAATCCCCCGGGGAGCTTGGAGCTGACATTGTTCTGGGTAACAGCCAGCGCTTTGGCGTGCCCATGGGCTTTGGCGGCCCCCATGCGGCCTTTTTTGCCACCACCGGTAAACTGAAACGCTCAATCCCCGGTCGGGTTATCGGGGTCTCCAAAGACAGCCGTGGCAATACGGCCCTGCGTATGGCCATGCAGACCCGTGAGCAACATATTCGTCGGGAAAAAGCCACCTCTAACATCTGCACTGCCCAGGCACTGCTGGCTAACATGGCGGCCGCTTATGGGGTCTATCATGGCCCGGAAGGCTTGAAAACCATCGCAGAACGCGTGCACCGCCTGACCCGGATTCTCCATCATGGACTCACTGAAATGGGCTTCCAGTGCAACCATACCTTCTTTGATACCCTGACCTTCAAGGTTGGCAGTGAGCAGGAAACCATTATCCAGCGGGCGCTTAAGTATGGTTGTAACCTGCGCCGTATTGGTTCAGACCGATTAGGTGTCAGCCTTGATGAAACCACTCGCTCTGAAGACATTATTGAGCTGTTCAATATCTTTATGGGTGAAGGCAAAGAACTGAATATTGCCTCCATTGACCGCCAGATCTCGGCCAATAACAGCCAGCTGTCTCATACCCAGAACACCATAGGACTCTCACCGGAACTGCGACGTTCAGACAGCGTCCTGAGTCATCCGGTATTCAACAGCCATCACTCAGAAACGGATATGATGCGTTATCTGAAGCAGCTGGAAAACAAGGATTACTCACTGGTTCATGGCATGATTCCACTGGGTTCATGTACCATGAAACTCAATGCCGCAGCAGAAATGTTGCCGGTTTCCTGGCCTGAATTTTCCAGTATTCACCCCTTCACGCCCAAAGACCAGGTCCCGGGTTACCTGACCATGATCCGGCAACTGGAACAGGCTCTGGTCGAGATTACCGGTTATGACGCCATTTCCATGCAGCCAAACTCCGGAGCCCAGGGGGAATATACAGGCCTTCTGGCTATCCGTAATTATCAGCGGGCAAACCAGCAGGAGCATCGCGATGTTTGCCTGATCCCCTCTTCTGCTCACGGCACCAATCCGGCTTCAGCGGCGATGCTCGGCATGAAAATTGTCATTGTCGCCTGTGATGATAGCGGTAACGTGGATGTCAATGACCTGAGGGCCAAAGCAGAAGAATACAGTGACCGCCTCTCCGCCTTGATGGTCACCTACCCTTCCACCCACGGGGTATACGAAGAAGAGATTCGCACCATCTGCCAGATCATTCATGATCATGGTGGCCAGGTTTATATGGATGGTGCCAATATGAACGCCATGGTCGGCGTCTCCCGTCCGGGCGATATCGGCTCCGATGTCTCTCATCTCAATCTGCACAAGACCTTTGCCATTCCCCATGGCGGTGGCGGTCCGGGTATGGGCCCCATTGGCGTCAAGAGCCATCTGGCACCTTACCTGCCCAACCATTCGGTAAGCCCGCTCGAAGGATACAATGAGGGCATTGGTGCCGTATCTGCTGCGCCATTTGGCAGCTCATCCATACTGCCCATCAGCTGGATGTACATCACCATGCTGGGCAGCAGGGGTTTACGGGAGTCAACAGAGCTGGCCATCCTGCATGCCAACTACATGGCAAAACGGCTGGGTGATCATTATCAGATTCTCTATCAGGGCAGAAACCACCATGTGGCTCACGAATGCATCATTGATATTCGCCCGATCAAAGAAGCCTGCGGTATTACCGAAGAAGATATTGCCAAACGTCTTATGGATTACGGTTTCCACGCCCCTACCATGTCATTTCCCGTGGCCGGAACCCTGATGATCGAGCCAACCGAGTCTGAATCCAGGGAAGAAATAGACCGCTTTATTGATGCGATGATCTCAATCAAGACGGAAATTGATCAAGTCGCCAACGGCACATGGCCAAAGGACAACAACCCTCTGGTCAACGCCCCCCATACCATGGAAGACCTTGCGGAAGAGGAATGGCAGCGCCCATACAGCAGGAAGGTCGCGGCATTTCCGTCACCTGCCGGTCATAAGGCGAAATACTGGCCCGCAGCCAATCGCATCGACAACGTTTTTGGGGACCGCAATTTTATCTGTTCATGCCCCGGCATTGATAATTATCAATAAGACCACTTATTGAGAGCCTTCTTAACCATTCAAACCAGGAGGCTCTCTCGATAAGTGAATACGATAAATGGAGATGAGGTATGTCTGAAGCGTCAGCTGAAAGCCTGAAGAGAACCCCGTTATATGGTCTTCATCTGGCCCGGGGTGCAAAGATGGTCCCTTTTGCCGGTTATGAAATGCCGGTGCAGTACCCATCCGGTGTCAAGAACGAGCATATCCATACACGCAGTAAGGCCGGACTTTTTGATGTCTCCCATATGGGGCAGCTGAAACTGTCCGGTGAAGGGGCTGACTATTTCCTGGAGTCCCTGGTACCGGTTGATATCGCAGGCCTTGCCATTGGCAGGCAGCGTTACGCCCTGTTTACCAATGAGGCTGGCGGTATCCTTGATGATCTGATGGTCACCCGCTACGACGATTGCCTCTATCTAGTGGTCAATGCGGCGTGCAAGGCGCAGGATATTCAGCATATCCAGGCCAGGCTTCCGGAAGGTGTCAAGCTGGAAGTTCTTGATAACCTGGCACTTATCGCTATTCAGGGGCCCATGGCCGCAGATGTTATGACAAGGGTTGTTCCCGAGGTGGCTGAAATGGTCTTTATGGACTCCCGCCCGCTATCTATTGATGGTACGCCCTGTTTTATCAGTCGTTCCGGGTATACCGGGGAAGATGGCTTCGAAATCTCCATCCCGGAAAATGAGGCAGAACGTATTACCCGGCTGCTACTGGACCATCCGGACGTTGAATTCATTGGTTTGGGTGCCAGAGACTCCCTCCGTCTGGAATCGGGCCTCTGTCTCTACGGCCATGATATTGATGTCAATACCACACCCATCGAAGCGAGCCTGATGTGGGCCATCAGTAAAAATCGTCGTCATGATGGTGAGCGTGCAGGAGGCTTCCCCGGAGCCGAAAAAATTCTGCAACAAATTGAAACCCGGCAGGTTGCCACCAAACGCATTGGTCTTATTGGCAGTAGCAGAGCCCCGGTTCGTGAAGGTGCAGAACTGGTTGATGATCTCGGTCAGCCTATTGGCCGGGTAACCTCCGGCACCTTTGGACCAACGGTTGCCGCACCGGTTGCGATGGCTCTGATCAACGCTGATTATGCGACACTGGGTACAGAAGTATATGCACTGGTCAGAGGTAAAAAGTTACCAATGGCCGTCAGTAAAATGCCGTTTATCGAACAACGCTATTATCGTGGCTGATTTACTTTTCATAACCCCATTTCATATCACCTGCTGGCTGACATCTGAAAGCCAGCAGCCTCGTGGATTCATCACAGTTTGAAGCCTGGTGCAGAAAAGTCCTAAATCTATACAGCTCCCCTCGCTCCCATGCTCTGCGTGGGAATGCATACCAGAGCCAGCAGCATGTGGAACAACCTGTTTCTGCACGGAATCATGAGAGTTTAATGGTGATATTGACCTCACCCCTGCGCTGCAGGTCCTTGCAAGATTCCCACGATTACTCATTACTCCTTCGGATTTCACACCAATATCACCATCCTCATTTCGGTCGTTAGCCAATTCAATGGGTATTACAAAACCTGGGCATTTAATAAAAAATCAAGGAGATAGGTCTTTTACGGGATAGAAAGTTAATATTTATTAAAAAATAATGCATAATCAACCTAAACAGAGTGCAGTCAACAGCCAGGAGGCTGCGATAGGCACTGATACGGGTAGACAATTACCGACACTCCTGACTCATTCATTTGCTGAGCAGGAAATTTGAGTTTTTTGAATCATACTTTCGTGCATGGCTGAGTTTGAGGAGCCCAAGGCTTATTATTATGATGAAGCAGTTTACAGCCGTAAAAAAGAGAGAGACCAGCCTGCGTCACTGGTTAACATTCTTAATTCCATCACTGATGGGTTTAGTGCTATTTGTCACTCCGGTCAGTATGAATGGTGAATTTACCATCCCTGTTGCCTTGCTGGCCGGCGGGTTAAAAGCACTGCTCAAAGAACAGCTGACCACCATCATTACCATTATTGTGTGCTTTACCGGGTTAATCACCATCATTACCAAGCTGTTTCAGCCACAAGCAATAATGACGCGCCCATTTCTTAACTCTCTGTTTGATATCACCCCACTCTGGTGCCTGGTAAGGGTTGCTGGCATGGTCTTTGTGCTTTCCAGCTTTTTCAGGGTTGGTCCGGAAGCCATCTGGTCAGGAGCCACCGGCGGCATGGTTTTGAATGACCTGATGCCGACCCTGTTTTCGGTCTTTATCTTTGCCGGACTTTTGCTGCCACTATTAATGAACTTTGGCTTGCTGGAGCTGCTGGGCACCCTGATGACACGCATAATGCGACCGGTATTCAACCTGCCCGGCCGTTCAGCTATTGACTGTATTGCCTCATGGCTGGGTGATGGCAGCGTTGGTATCCTGATGACCAGTAAGCAGTATGAAACCTCCTATTATACTCAGCGTGAAGCTGCGGTGATTGGCACCACTTTCTCAGTGGTTTCGATTACCTTCTCACTGGTGGTGATTGCCCAGGTTGGCCTGGAACACATGTTTACCCGCTTCTACCTTACCGTCTGCTTTGCCGGACTGGTTGCGGCTTTTATCGTCCCCAAGCTGCCTCCCCTGTGCAGAAAAAAAGACGTGTTCATCTGCGGCAAAACCCGCAGTGATGATGATGAAATTATTCCTCCGGGTACCAGTGCTTTTGCCTGGGGACTGAAGCAGGCGCTGGAGAAAGCCGCAAAAATCACCAATCCAATGAAGATAATTCAGGATGGTGGCAAGAATGCCATTGATATGGTGTTTGGTGTACTGCCAATAGTAATGGGCATCGGCACCATTGCACTGATCATTGCCGAATATACCCCGGTCTTCCAGTACCTGGGAATGCCTTTTCTGCCGTTGCTGGAGTGGTTGCAGATTCCTGAAGCCCAGGCGGCCTCTACCACCATGATGGTGGGCTTCACCGATATGTTCGTACCCTCTATCCTGGCAGCATCCATTGACAATGACATGACCCGGTTTGTTATTGCGGCATTATCACTGACTCAGCTGATTTACCTTTCTGAGGTGGGTGCTTTGCTGCTGGGAAGCAAGATTCCGGTAACCTTGTTTGAGCTATTTATTATTTTTATTCTAAGAACGCTGGTCACACTGCCGGTTATTGCCGCTATTGCTCACCTTATCTTCTGACACCGAACAATGAGCCTCAGATTCCTGAGGCTCGTATCCGAATTATTTAATCAGTCTGGCGATATCACGAAACTGTGGTGCGTCGGCAGATTTCATCAGTTCAAACAGCGCCATTTCAACGGTCGTCAGATCAGCCCCCTGGGCTGACATTTTATCAAGAGCCACCTCTTTATTCTGTAACGTTCTTGAGGAAACCCCATCAACCAGAACTTCTACCTCATAGCCTCCGGCAAGAAGATCCATCGCCGTCTGATAGACGCAGATATGGGTCTCTATGCCAGTCAACAACACCTGTCTGCCACCTGTCTGTTCAAGGGCTGACATAAAAGCATGCTCACCACAGGCACTGAATGATGATTTTCTCACCGGGCTGAAATCCAACAACTCATCAGCCAGTTCAAGAACTGTGCCTCCCAGCTTTTCAGGGACCTGCTCCAGCCAGAGAATCGGAATATTGAGCAATTTAGCCCCTTTAACCATGGTCACAATATTATCTATGAGTGACTTATGTTCATGCATCAGGGTAGTCAGCCTGCCCTGAACATCCACAACCACCAGCACCGTACTATCAAGATTTAACATACCTGTTTCCCCCTGCTCCTCAAATCAGTGTGATTTTTCGAAATCCCTTGATCTGAGTCTATTTTTCCAACTTTCAACTAGATAATAACCGGAGCCAGCAGAAAACCAAAAATCACACAAAGCAAGATACAGTAACATTGACGCCAGAAACAGTGCCAAGGCAAGCAGCCAGGGATAGTGATCAAGAATATCCCCGACGGTCTCCTGAACATTCTCAAGATGGGCGCCAACAAATGTATTTCCCAGCCAGGCAACGCCCAGAACACAGATACACGCACTCATACCAGACTTGAAAGTCTGGGCATTCAGGATGTGATTGGTATCTATATGGGTAACCAGAGTAATCAGGCACGCCGCACTGAGCATAAAGGCAAAAATGGCGCTATCTCTGGTCAGTACAGGATTCTCAATAACACCCACCTTATCACTGACCAACGTCGCATATACCACGGCCATAATACTCAAGCCAAAAATCAGCACGGACATCCTTGCTCCGGGCTTTATTCTATTTTCAACAACCTCCGCAGGTTGAATCAGGCCTTCAGAGAGCCTGTGCAGATAAACTTCATCTTTGTGCAGGTCGCAGCCAAGGTAATTACACACCAGCGACGTCAACATCACGGCAACAAATGTGGTAGGAATGCAAATCAGGAGTAGATCCAGATAATCAACACCAAAGGGCTCCAGCAAACCCCAAGGTAAGCACCACAACCCCGACAGTACCGGCAAAACCAATACCAATGCTGCCCAACCGGACTCCCAGGAAAATAAATGCCAGAACAATGATCAGCTGCAACCAGGTCATGCCAAATCCCCTGAGAAATTAATCTCAACTGTCTTAAGTCAATGGATAGATAATTTAAGATAGCCTGAAAAGTGCAAAAGACGTTTCAGCACCGGTCAGGCGGTGTTCAGAATTAGACCCGTGACCACCATCAGGAATGCCATTACAACTCGTCTGGAGGAGGGAACTTGATACTGTGCATAGTATCTTCAATATCAGACGTCCACATTGAGGGAACAACCCAGGACGTCAGAAAAACAGTGGCCATCAGGCTGGCTGTTAGCGGGAAGTAATTATTAATACCAAACTGCCCCATCAGCAAATAAGAAACGGAAGGGGCACCAATAAATGCCAGCCCGGGTACTAACCAGGAAAACAACCTGCGCGTTGTGTAGGTAATTATCTCACTTTTAGAACGAACGGATGCCTCAGCTGCCAGGCAAAGGTTTTCGGTGTAAACCCGGAATGTGGTAACATTCGGAACCTGTTTGACCACCTTTTTACGAACCGTTCTGGTTCTCTCCCTGGGAATCATTCTATCTCCCCGCGCACCCCATACATAGGTGTCAGGATGCTGATAATAAATTTCGGTTTCATCTTCCTCTTCAATAACCTCGATATCTTTAGTGCCACCTTCATGCAACATCACTTCACAATAATTCCAGGCGACAGGAACAGGCCCCATTGAAAAATAACCTTTCCTGTCAACCCTGATAATCTGACCATTTCTGAATGCACTTCGCTTTGATATTGTTTTATTCCAGTGATGCAGAAAAGTTCGATCTGATTCTTCATAGCGGCCTGTTCGTTTAAAAAAATCGGTATCTTCAAATTCGACAATTTGATAAACGTCGGTTACCAGCTCCTTTGTTGCATAATAGAAATTGTACAGTGACGAAAACAGTGAATTTTCTTCATCCCATATCTCCAGCCTCGGCATAAAGGGTTTTACGACATCAATAACAACCAGTTCATTTTTGTGTTCCTCTGATATTTTGGTTCCAACTTCACCCGTCTCAGCCCCGAGACGTTCCACCAGAACGGGATGATTATGATATTTACTGTCGATAATACCCGGGCTGCGTACCTCAGAGCCCAGCTTAAAATCAGCAACAACATTCTTGACAATCCAGCCATAAGGCGCGCCTGCAATGGCATAAGGCCAGTTTTTTGTCCCGGTATCTTCATTCAAAACATTATCAAAGGTACCGAGCATGACACTGTCCATATACCTCATATAGTGTTTGCCACGGCGGACAGGGTCTATCACGTGACGATTGAAAACATCCTGATACTCCCCGGCAAAGTTGGCAAAAGGAATGATCAGTGGTTCCATCACCAGATCAGTAAACAGGTAGTTACTATTATCAATGATCGACCTGAATAGAGAGGTTGCATTCTTATCTCTGGTTCGAATCAGATCCTGGTAATATTCACTGTCTGCTTTTTGTTTCTCAGGTTTGTCGTTGCCTTCATTTTCTTCAGTATCATTATCCCGTTCTTCATACAGGTCATCCTCAATTAAATAATCTTCATCATCTATATACAGGGATGAATCTGAGGCATTATCAGCATACTCATCTACATTGGCAGTAGTATTAATGGCCAGTAAACTGAACACAAGAACAATTAAAAACGAGAAATCATAAACAACTTGATTCTGTCTCATCAGAAACCCCGGAAAGCATTTTATTCTTTTCAGGCATATCACCATTCAATAGTGAAAGATATGTTCACATTTTAAAAAAGATAAATAATAAAATCACAATGATGTAATTCACAAATAACTTCAGCTCTTGTAAGACAACTGAGACGTAAATTTGTTCCATTAAAAATGACTACCCACTGCATTATGATGGGGCACTATTTAAGAACTCGAGTTTAGAGCCAAACCGCCCCTATCACGATATTTAAAACACCGTTTTCAAGTGACAATATAGGGTTGGTCCGGCGAATGATGCCGCCTTTGACATCGTTGCCTGAGTGTCAGGTATATTTTCGATACCCGGGAACTTGAATATCTCTGACTTACAGGTGCTGCATGAACGTATGTTAAATTTTAAGTGAGATAGAGTCATGACCCTGGGGCGGGCGGGATGTCTACTCTGGTCTTTATTTGATCAATACATAGTTTCATTGAATCCTGGTTCCAAAGCTGGT
>NZ_JAHHPM010000502.1 GCF_024606345.1 Endozoicomonas sp. YOMI1 | reverse complement strand
GGATCAACTCCTTGCGTTCCGTGGGAGCAACCAACCGGTTGTCTGAAATTCTATGAGTTGGACATAATGAGTATCTGGCATCAAAGACAATAATGCTGGGGAGTCATGAGCAGACAGGCTATGGAAAATCAGTTGCCGGGGGAGTGTACCGTTTATTAACTACCGAATGTAGTCGAGACGGTAAATATGCTGGCACTAAAGCTCTTTTAAATAAGTCTCTGCCTGAAGGCTTTCCAGCCAACTTAATAAGACTGAGTCAATAACCCGAATCGGCACTGACAGGGATTTGGTAAGACTGGCAAGCCCGGTAAAAATTAAGGAACCAATGGCCAGGAAAATCAATCCAGGTACTGTTATTCATTGGTCATCATTACTCCAGAAAAGAACATTCCACTACAGTCACATCCTGAACTCAGGAGACTCACCCTCACCATAAAGCGCTCCCCTCAATCGACTAAACAGTTTTTGCAACGTCCCTGACAAGTAGCTTTCAAATTTCTCCTTCCCCAATGTGCGCTCATAGACATCGGAAGGTAAAAATCGCCGCATTTCAGCTTTAAGCCCACCACCGGATACCATTTCAGTTATATTCGGAATCAGCTGATCCAGGCGCTGTTCAAAGTCATCAAGCCGGTAATCATTCACTTTGTTCTTCACCAGCTCAACACTCACTTCAGCACCCTGTTGCTGAAGCCAGGGCAGATCCCATATATCGCGGTAACGAATGTATTTTTGCGTTGCAGGCAAGGCGATCAGCTTGTCTGCCAGGACTTCATCAAGGGTTTCAGTGAATACCAGGGTGTCTCCATAGCCATCGGGGAGAAACGGGTAATTCACTCGCAACGGCAATGCTTCTTTGGTATATGCCGGAACATTAGCGACTTCAATCTTGATTTTTTGTCGGGGAATATCTTTACGCTTCGGAGAGGTTATTACCGAGATTTGCCATTTATCAATGTTCATTTTCGCATAACAAGGCTCTTTTCTGAGAGCCGCCGGCTCTTTAACCAATACCTCCAATCCATATCTGGCCCCAATATAGTCCTCAATACATGTCTTTATATTGGCAAGAGACGCTGATGAAAAATCCACGCCTCCCACAAAATCCAGATCCTCACTGAACCGGTTACCGCCATGACACAGACGAAGCGACGTACCGCCCTGAAACACCAAATGATCCAACAGGCCTTCCTGATCAAGACAGAACAGAATGTCATAGTGAAGCAGCTCTTTTTCAACGACTGGCCGCATTAGTGCGAGATTATTATTTTGCATAATCCGCTCAACCAGCAGTGAAAAATCTTCAGTGGTCATTTTCATAACCCTGTGCCTCCTTCACCAGATGAATATTCCTCCCAACACGCCTTAAATCTCGCATGGCCGCCTCAGGCGTGGCGATTTTTAACGGTCTGTCACGATCAACGGCACTGTCCAGAATATCGGCGACTGAGCGACGGGTATGGGTAAATTCCAGAACCCCAAAGGGGGTTTTATACTCTCCCTTTCGGCCTGTGGTCATGATGGTCAGCCGATCGACAGGAATCTGGGAAATGACTCCGTACTCTGATAGCGCTGATTCCAGACTGATGTAGTTGTACTCACCCCTTCGCAAGGCTATGGCGATCCGCTCAAGAATATCGCTGCCCGGGGCGCTTGACAGGGGGAACGTATAAATCCCTTTCATCATCCGCCGGAGAATATCATTCTTAACCAGTCGGACCAGCCCGGCCTGAAACGCCCGAGGGGAATCTTCAATAAAGATTTTGCCCAAATCCCTGGTGGTAAAAACCGAATGCCCCATCCGGTCAAAAGCCGATAGCCGGTGGATTGCAGTGGCCTGATCCATCGTTACTAATCCTTTATATAGACATTTTAATCATTTAAACACTGTATATCTGTCCACATAATAGCAGAAACCACAACATATAAAACTTAATAACACTAAATAGTGATATTTGTGTCTACTTATCCATCAATCTTTTCTAGGTCTTCGTACAATACCGGTTTCGTCTAATAGCAATACCCTCAAGCTGGTTTCTGGCAGTCGTTTCCGGGAGCTGCATCACATATCGATCGATCAGCTCTTCTGGCTGAGCATTGGCATAATCCGGTTTGATCTGAGCCGACGCCACAACCCGTTGAGCATCCAGTTTCAAAAAATTTTGCACCCAAAATTAGAGACATAAACAAAATCGTCAAAGTAGCCAGCCAAACCCCGATAGCAAAAGATCTATATATGGACTATATTCAGACCATGAACAGGAGGCAGAGTGATGAGAATTGAACCGATCAGCTTCGTAAAAAAGAATGCGGCTAACCTGGACCTGGAAGAACCGATCGTCGTGACACAAAATGGCAAGCCAGTCTATGTCATTGAATCCTTTGAGGATAGAGAGCGCAGGGAAGAAGCAACCGCGTTGCTGAAGCTATTGTCTTTTGGCGCTAAAGACGAGGCAGAAGGCAAAACACTGTCGGGTGACCAGGTGCTGAACAATATCAGGGCAAAGTATCTGGATAATAAATGATGCGGGTTATCTACCTTGAGTCCTATCAGCTCTCTATGGAGCTGGTGATAGAACACAATGCGTCCAGACATCCTGAAAGCCTGCGAGGCCATATCGATAAACTTGCTGAAATCCAGGCGGCTTTTGAGACGCAAGTCACTAAGAACCCAAAATCATGCCCCGTCAATTACGACCTCGAACGTTATTTTGGCGTGCAGTTTCGTGAATACCATAAAGATGGTTACAGGATCCTCTACCGGGTTGATGACTCGAAAGCCGTCATCGTGACCTTTATCTTTATGAGCCAGTTTCAAAAGACCAGCCGTTTATTGGAACAGTTTGTGTTCCGCCGGTAACCAATTATCAACATCAGTCAATCCAGCAAACGGGTTGGACGATAAGCCCTGTCGTGATGGTTATACAGTCCAATACCAGAGGCTGCCAAGACTGCTTCAGGACCTGAGCCTTGCCCGTGCTGATGGTCGTTTACCTGAAGATCATGACGACGCTGGCCAAAACCGACTTACTCCTTCTGGATGACTGGGGGCTGGCCCCCTTAAACGAGAGTCAGAGGCGAGACTTGCTGGAGCTGGTTGAAGACCGGCACAACCTCAAGAGCACCTTGATTACCAGCCAGATGCCGGTTGATCACTGGCATGAACTGATCGGTGATCCGACACTGGCAGATGCGATTCTGAACCGGCTGATTCATAACGCTCACCGCGTCCCTTTAAAGGGTGAGTCACTGCGCAAGAAACAAGCAAAACTGGCGAAGTCCGAACCTACGTCCTAAGCTGCAAACCGATGCGTCGCTGCGCTCCGATGGGGGTGGCCGAATGTTTCCGGAATGGGTGGCCGAATAATAGGCGGCATTCAACCCGGAAAATTTTTGTTCCGCAAGTGGTGCTAACTACTGTATATTTGCACATGTCAGACTCTACCATCCAACATCTCCCGCAAACTCTGCTGCATCGCCGCCTTAAACGCCGCATCCGTGGCCAGCAACCGATACAGCTCCAGCTCATTGCGCCGGTTATTCAGCATCACCTCATCAAAAATCTTGTTAAAGGCCAAATCCCGGTTATGGCGATCATCGGTCCCCTGGTACTTGGCGGCAAAGTCCGGATGGTTACAAATACTGCTGGCCATGCTCATAAACTTCACCCGTTGTTCTTCCGGCGTGGCAGACCATCCCTGAAACCACCGCTCATTAAACGACTGAATAATAGCGTCCAGCGGGTCTTTTTCCTCCTCACCACCATGGGCTCCCCGTAAATTGGGGTTCTGGGGGGCAAGCTCGGTTTCGCTGGCATCCAGGCTAATGGCATGGTTCAGCCTCACCCGTTGCAGGCCGTAGGAGGACAAATCCACCGAGTTCAGCAACTCATCAATCTGGTCTGCCTCCGGGTCTTGCAGAACCAACTTGGGAATCAGGAACTTCAAAAACCAGAACAGCTTTTCCCAGACGACGATCTCAAAGGGCATAATGGCCGCCATCTGGCCGTAAATCTTCACGAACTGTTTGGCCTTGATCTTGAAATCCGCCTTATCCTGCTCTTCCAGTTCCAGCTCACGATTAAAGCGGTCTGCCGCCACATCAATAATTGGGCTTAACTGCTGGGCATCGGCATTATCAAAGTACCATTCAACAAACTGTTCCACCTCTGCCCACTCATACACCCCAACCTCGTCCAGCACAGCCTTCAGTTCATGGAGTACGTTGACATCCGTCGCTTCCGAAAGGCTGGTGGCGGTGTAAAACGGGTCAAAAGCCGCCTTGATATCTTCCACCTCGTTAAAGAAGTCCAGAATAAACAGGTCTTCCGTCTTCTTGTTCAGCTTGGGAGCCGCCCGGTTCAAACGGGACAGCGCCTGCACCGCCAGCACCCCCTGAAGCTTTTTATCCACATACATGGTGCATAGCTTCGGCTGGTCAAAGCCCGTCAGGTACTTGTTGGCCACCACCAGCAGCCGGTAGTCGTCCGTATCAAACCGGTCACGGGTATCACTCTCGGAAAACCCGTTAATCTCGGGCTCGGAATACTCAATACCGTCCACCGCTTTACTGCCGGAAAAGGCAATCAACGCCTTAAACGGCTGCCCCCCGTCGGCCAGCAGCCGTGTCAGGGCATGGTAATAGCGAATCGCCGACTCAATATTCTGGGTGATCACCATCCCCTTGGCTTTGCCCTTCAGCTTGTGCTTATTGCTCACCACCTGCTCCATAAAATGGTCCAGCATAATCTCAGCTTTGAGGTTAATGGTCTGCTGATGGCGCTCTACAAAGGCTTTCAGCTTCTTCTGCGCCTTGCGGGTATCAAACAGGGGGTTGTCCTGAATGGACTTCTGGATCTCGTAGTAACTTTTGTAGGTGGTGTAATTGGCCAGCACATCGAGAATAAACCCTTCCTCAATGGCCTGCTTCATGGAGTAGAGGTGGAACGGATGAAAACTGCCATCCTGTTGTCGTGTACCAAACTTTTCCAGCGTCGTACTTTTCGGTGTGGCGGTAAAGGCAAAGTAGGAGGCATTGCCCCGCATTTTGCGGGAGCGCATCGCCTTGAGAATTTTATCCTGGGCATCCAGCGCCTCGTCATCCTCATTGCCCCCGGTGCCAATCGCCCGGTTCATATTATCGTGGGCTGAACCACTCTGGGAGCTGTGGGCCTCATCAATAATCACCGCAAACCGGTTGTTGCTCAGGTCGCTGATGCCATCAATAATGAACGGAAATTTCTGAATGGTGGTAATAATAATCTTCTTGCCCTGCTCCAGGGCGGCCTTTAGCTCTGCCAACTTGTGGGCCGGTGCCAGAATATTTTTAACCTCGGAGAACTCCCTGATATTCTCCCGCAGTTGTTTATCCAGCAAGCGCCGGTCCGTCACCACAATCACCGAGTCAAACAACGGCTGATCCACCGACCGGGCACCGGGTACCCCGTCATTGGCAGGATAGGCCTCAATCAACTGATACGCCGCCCAGGTGATGGAGTTGGATTTCCCGGAACCCGCCGAGTGCTGAATCAAATAGGTCTGACCAACCCCCGCCTGTACCGCGTGGGCCACCAGCCGACGGACCACATCCAGCTGGTGATAGCGGGGGGAAAAACAGCGTGCGCCTGGGGAGCTTGTCTTTCTTGCTGCCATCGAGCCGGGCAAAGTGCTGGATAATATTGGCGACACTCTCCCGGCGAAACACCTCTTGCCACAAATAGGCCGTTTTATGCCCCTTCGGATTGGGTGGATTCCCGGCCCCCAGGGCATACCCCTGGTTAAACGGCAGAAACCAGGTATGCTCACCGGCCAGTTTGGTGGTCATGTACACCTCATCGGTGTCCACCGCCATATGCACCAGACAACGGCCAAACTGCAACAGGGGCTGGCTGGTATCCCGGTCCTGCCGGTACTGCTTCTGCCCATGGTAACGGGCGGTCTGCCCGGTCCACGGATTCTTTAGCTCCAGGGTGGCAAAGGGCAGGCCGTTAATAAACAACACCTGGTCAATGGCTTCCCGCCGGTTGGCCAGCGAATAATGCACCTGTCGGGTAGTGCTGAAAATATTGGCCGCAAACCGGGCTTTCACTTTCTCCGAGCTGCTGGCCAGCGGTGCCGGGTAGAACAGCGTCAAATGGGCGTTATCCACATCCAGCCCTTTCTTCAGCAGATGCAGCAAACCGTACTTCTTCACCAGCCGGTCATAGCGGTCGAGAATTTTCTGTTGCCAGTCCGCTCCGGATTTTTGCAGCTTTGCCAGTTCATCGCCCTGGGTCGCCTCCAGGAATGCCCAGAACTGTTGGTTATCCACAGCGTAATGGGCATTAAAATCCTGTGCATAACCCAGCCGGTAAACGTGGTTTGGCGCAACGGTGGCGCCCCCCTCTGCTACCCTGTCCCTGTGTTCAAGGCAGGTGCCGGTAAGCTGCTGTTCGATGGCGGCCTCAAGTGCCTGCTCGTTGGTTTGGCTGACCATAATCATCTCTCAATTGACACTGGAACCTTAAAGGTTACACTTCAGCTATGATACTCAGTTTTCTGCACAAAGGGTTGGAGCGGTTCTATCGTACCGGTAGAACCTCGGGAATACAGGCGCAACATGCCAAAAAACTGGGACGGATTCTCTTTTTGTTAAACCGGGCCACAACCCCGTCCGACATGGATGTACCAGGGTTTCGGCTCCACCCTCTGAAAGGCGAGCGGCAGGGAGTCTGGTCAGTCACCGTCAGTGGTAACTGGCGCGTCACTTTCCGACTCACTGCATCCGGTGTTGAAATCGTAAACTACGAGGATTACCACTGATGGACATGCACAACCCACCTCACCCCGGTGAAATACTGGGAGAAGACATTCTCAAACCTCTGGGTGTCAGCATCACCAAAGCCGCAGAGCTGTTGAACGTCAGCCGCAAAACCCTGTCCAAGGTGGTCAATGGTCGAGGTGCCATCACCTCAGAGATGGCACTCCGGCTGGAAAAGGTGTTTCACAACCCCTCTGCCGGGGTCTGGCTGGCGATGCAAAACGACTATGACCTGTGGCACCTGAAGCAGAAAGAACTGGACGTTACCCCCTACCGGCCAGATGCCGCCTGATGCCCTCAGGCCACCTTGATTTTGCCGGTTACGGCGCTGTTGATCAGGGTGGCTTTGTACTCTTTTAGTCGTTCAATTTGTTGCTGGTGGACGGTGATGGCTTTGTCTATTTTGGTGGACTCTGTTTCGATATGGGCAACGATTGAAGCCTGTTCATCTAGTGGCGCTAAGACCATCAGCAATTGTTTGAATTCATCCCAATAAAGCCGCTTCCTGAAGTCTGTAATACCCCTCCATCTTGTTCAGCTCGGTAATAGCAGCCGTAGCGGCCTTTGGGTTACGCATACACAACTCACCATCCGGCCTTTCCATCTTCTCGCTACAGAACTGCGCAATCTGCCACAGCGTCGCCCGCTTGTCCTGGGCCGAAATATTCAACTCACGGCTGAGTTTGTTTTGCCGGGCACGAATTTCTGTAGCAGACATGAATCTGTTTGTGGCAGGCTGCGATAAAATCCGGGCTGAGACGGGTGTTACTGTTATTGTTGTTCACCATACCGGTAAGAATAAAGATCGTGATGCCAGAGGATCGTCCGCTTTACGTGCTGCCTGCGACTTTGAGTTCTGCATTGACCGCCCGGAAAAAGGCATGTCTTACACCCTGAAATGCACCAAAGCCAAAGACTCAGAGCCACCGCCAACCCAAGCCTTTGATATGGTCCCCCGGTTTCTCAGGTTCGATTCGGATCAGGAGGAAGTCACAACACTGGTAGCCAGCCTGAACGGGCGTGAGCCCCCGGAGGAAAGCGAAGGCGCTGATAAAGCAGTGACCCTGTCAAAAAATCAGGAAACCCTGTGGCAGGCCGTCCGGTCCAGAATGGTGTCTGGTGAACTTTGCGGTTATATACATTCCCACGGAGGACCGTGGGAACCAGGTTATTCAGGCTTTGACCAATGTAATGCTGATATTTTCACCAGTATCGGGATAGCGTAAATCTGCCAGCCGGTACATACCTATTTTCTTCCCGCTCAGGCTGACGGGAAATGTCACCTCCGGATCCTGGGGAATACAACCCTTTCGGTATAGTTCCAGAGCCAGAAAGGCAGGGATTTTCAGTTCAATCTTATCATCCTGAATATCATAAAGGATGCGTGTTTTTGGATAGCCCAGCGAGACATTACCCGTGAGGTAATCCTTTCGCATTGGCATTTTGACGTCATGGAGCATCTGATGGTTAATGGCTAACCCTTTCATGTTTTTTTCCTCGCTCCTACGCTCTGAGCGGTAGCGTTCTGTGGCTGCTGTATGCTCACAGCTTGCGGATGGCTATGCATTCCCACGGAGACCGTGGGAACGAGGTCAAAACCGGATAACTTACATGGTTTTGCAGGAACAACATCTTTCAGTTTAACTAAAGGCCAGCTCACAGCATTCCCTCCAACTCCACCAGCTCCTTCTGAATATCAGCCTCCAGTGCCTTCAATCGTGCCAGAATATCTTCAGGCGGCTCATACTGCTCTTCCTGATACACCACCTCTTTATAACGGTTGATGGAAAGATCGTATTTATTGGCCTTCAGATCAGCCCGAGGTACGACAAATGCCTTCTGTGTGCGATCCTGCCAGTCATTGTTTTCAATGAGAGATGGGTTCCCGCCTTCGTGGGAATGACAGAGTTTGTGGCCAGTAAAGTCATCCACCGGTCGCCCTTTGCTTTTGCGGTACTGCTTCCAACTGGCAATCAAATGAGGCAGGTCATTTTTGGCAATGGGATTTCGCTTGTCATCCAGACTATAACCGTCGTTGGCCAAGTCGTAGAACCAGACATCATCTTCCGAATGTATGGAGTCCAGGGAGCTTGTCGATGTTGCTTTTCAGATCGCCGGTGATCATGGACTCGGTTACCTTGATAAAAAATGGTGGTAATTATACCGGCGACAGAGGTAGCCGCCTATTAAACATTCAGTAGAGGAACGGCTCAACCTTCATCAGGGGCCGCAGAAGTGTATGCCTGTTTCGGTGAATTGGGCTCCATGGGAAAAGCCCGGCGCAGTACCTTGTCTTTCACCATCTGGTTCAGGTAGCTCTGCCGCAGCGGGTCTGGCGAACGATCCAGCAACTCGGCCAGAACCCGCAGGGAAAGGTAGCCCTTGAAACGGCAACCACTCCCAAGAACCGGTTACTGATTCTCGCCGCCAGCTTGTAGGACAGGTTCTCATCAATCAGCAGCACTACGCAGCATCGCCTTTTGGCAGGTGGCTCGCTGCATACTCCAGAGCTGCCCGGATTCTCGCTTCATCCAGGCTGGGAAAATCAGAAATAATCTCCCCATAGGTCATGCCTGAACCCAGCATCTCCAGAATGCTTTCCACTGTAATCCGGGTACCTTTGATGCAGGGTTTGCCTCTCATCACGTCTGGCTTACACTCTACCCAGATATTGCCGTCAATCACTTGCTATCTCCTTTCGCCGTGACTTATCCCCGACCTATTCTAGTCTTGCAATGACTCAATCGCCATTGCTCTATACAGGCCGCTCAGGTCGTTGCCTTGCCAATATCAACTGATATCCCATCCACAATGGCCTTAATGGCCATTACCTGCGCCATATCCGGAAACAGGCCGGTAATGCCTTCGCCATGAATGCGGGTAAAGGGCTGGTCAAACAGTTGCGCCATTTCGATGGTGCCATAGTCGCGGATATGGTTTTTCAGCATATCCAGAAAACGGATCTGCTGGCTGTTCAGATAAATGGACTCTCTTACCTACGAGCATTGCCTGGCCTCTGAATATCAGCAACAGATGGATTTCTATGTCAGCACCATGAATCGAGGCATTCAGAATTCATCAGCCAGAAGGGTGACACAGCCCAACCATGGTACAAAAGTATACCGGTCAGACGAATGCATTGGTGCTGTGGTGAATGGCGTTTGTCACGGCTCTATTCTGCCCAAAACAGCCAACCATCCAACCTGCCATGGTCAGATGATTAACGGTAAGTGTACTGGGCCAATGTTTTAAGAATTGAGAAAAGGCGCAAAGTGCTTCTCTTCATAGTTTTGAACGACATAATTGGCGATTTCCGTATGGATTTCCTGCGTCTGCTGATCATCAACAGGCAGAAAAAAAATCCGGTTCATTTCGTCCTTTAACCCTGGAACTCAACTCGTCTTCCTGCTTTTTCAACTCCCTGGCGACTTCACTGATACTGCCTATACGACCCAGGCCATTCTCCCGCTCAAGCCAATCCCAATACCCGGGACAGATGTCCATAGCATAGTATTGGTTTTTCGCCTGGATAAACGTGTTCGCGTCCAAAAGGTATTGCATCAACAGCTCACCCTACATTAAGAGACTATCCATTCAGAGATTTGGCAAATTCGTTGAGAGTACTGATCTTATTGATATTCAAAAGTCGGGCAGCATCCCTGAGTAGCAAGCGCCCTTCGGAAGCGGCACCAACAACAGCCGTAGAAAAAAGAGCACCATTCCGCGTTTTCAGATTAAGGTTAAATGAACCACCACCGCTTTTTTTATTGCGAAACTTTTTCAGTTCATGAATCAGGGTAAACAAACGGGCAGCCGGGGCATCAGCAGCATTGATAAAAATCAATGGGGCATACTCATCGCTGATGGCAAAGCCGCGAAATTCCTCAACAGATAGCTTTCCTCAGTCTGAGCGATGACATTTGATCGATTGTGAAAACCCTTATTTATCCCGAAAATTGGAAGTAGCCAACAAAACATATCTACACCTTCAGCGACATGGCACAAACGGAAAAAGCATCAGGAAGGCAGCCGAGGCATTCATGTCGAACAGCTTTCCCGAGGTTCTGAAAAAGCCAACGGTATTTAATGACATTATGAAAGTGCTGAACTGGCATCCCAAAGGAAGCAAAGCTTATCCCCCAAAAAATGAATTTTTAAAAGCCTCCCGTAGCAGAGAAAACGAAAGTCAATAGCTTCCCGCCACACATAGCATCGCAACCTGCCCCCAGGTAGGGTTAACCCTACCTAACCCATAGTCCTCCATTGCTCATCCTGAAATCCCTCTTACATACTGTCTCACATACCGAGGTTAACCTCGGTCAAATGTAAGCTACTCACAGCACACAGGAAGGGATAAAGCACATGGGCGACCAAGTACAAAACAGCGAAACCACCAGCGCACCCTGCATTAATGATTACACCCCGAACACACTGCTTACCCCAAAGCAGGCAGACCAGGCATTGCACTTAAGCGAGAAGACACTGGCCGTATGGCGGAGTACAGGCAGATACGAGCTGCCCTACGTCAAAGTCGGGCGTTGGGTACGTTATCGCTGGTCAGATATTTTGCAGTTTATGGATAACCGCACACAAACCTTTGTGAAATAAGCACGGATAGCAGGAAATAGCTGATGAAGAAAATAGTTAACGCTGCCGGGCACTGTCAGGCATTTGCTGAAAAAATGTCGGAGGAAGGTTTTCACCTTCCCTCTTTACCCATTGATGACGGGCAGGTTCACAGGTTTGCCACACCAACAGACAAAAAAGGGAAGAAGTCTGGATGGTATGTACTCCACACCCACCCTTATCCATTTGGCACATTTGGCTGTCATCGGCAGGGGCCGCCTTGGTATCAGTGGTCACAGCAACATCAGAAGCCCGCAAGCAGAGAAGCTATAGAAAATAATCAGCGGGCAATGGCGATACTGCGCAACCATCAGAAAAAGAGAGAACTCCAGACGCAGCAACAAGCCGCTCTGAAATGCCTGCATCTCTGGAACTCAGCAGCAACTGTATCCAGCCACGCTTATCTGAAAAATAAAGAGGTATTGTCATACGGCTTAAGGCAGATAGCAGGTGACTTATTAATACCGGTTCATGATGAACACTATCAACTGACATCATTACAACGCATTTCATCCAGCCATAACGATCAAGGCATGCATTTCCATAAACGCTTTTTTCCAGGTGGAAAGACAGCAGGTTGCTTTTACCAAACCCGTCGTAAAGCATCGCCCAATCGGGCGGTGATATAAGACAGGAAGGCGTAGAGCCTGCTTGAGTGTTTGTTCATTCCTTGCTAACTTTATCCGGTCTTTTGTAGACCTACCGTCGGGCAGACGGGATGTTAAGTCTGCGGAGTTCGTG
>NZ_JAHHPM010000501.1 GCF_024606345.1 Endozoicomonas sp. YOMI1 | reverse complement strand
GAGGTTTAACAGGGTTCCTGCACGTATCTTGTTAATATCACCGCCGATAAATACGCCAGGGTTAATGCTCACCAGACGTTTCATTACCCCTCTCCAGCTCTGCGAGCCCGGATAAGCGTTGCTTAGCTTCATGGCTATAGAGCTTAGACTTTCACCTTTGGCAACGCGGTAAGTTTTCTGCCCTGCCATCAAAGAGGGTTGAAAATCGTTACGATTGATCCTTTCAGTAAGCGCTTTATCTGCTGCCCTGGACTGACGGTTGTTATTTGTCTGCTCATATTCATTTAGTTTCTTACGCAACGCTGCTAATGCCTGCTTCTTGGCAACATCACCAGAGGTCTGTGAAGATGAGGTATCCTTATTAACCGATTTGTCGGAAGAATGACTCTGTTCCTGTTCATACGCCTTCAGCTTACTGCGCAATGCAGCCAGTGCCTGCTTTTTAGCATTGTCATCGGATGTTTTTGAAGGGGCGTTATTCTTGACAACTTGCGGCTTTTTCCCGCCCTTGATATCTAACAGGTTAAAAGCAATTTGTCGTCCGTTGTTACCGGGACGAATTTCATAAATACCATAGGCCTTTCTTCTTCCCGCAGAAAACCTGACCACGGCCATCAATTGCCTGGCACTGATTTCACGGATCGAGCGAGCCCTGATCACCGTTTCTCTGTTGCTATTAGCCGTTATGTCAAACCGAAGACCAGCAACCTGCTGATTATAATCAATGCCTTGCCGGTAATAGTCAGTAATTGAGCCCAACTGAACCTTGAGGTTGTCTTTACCGGCAAGACCTTCTGGCAGGTCTTTGATGATAATTGTTGAGTTTAAGGAGTGGCTGACAGTTGAGGGGGCTTTCCCGTGTTGACTGTGTGCAACTACGGTCTTGTCCGAAGGTTTTAATTGGGCAGTTGCAGATGTTTTTACATTAGGAGCCCATGACTTCTTGCCGATTACCTGGTCATTCTTCTGGATAGATCCTGGCAGTTGCAACTGCGCATTAACCCGCAGTTTATTGATATCACCATTGATGAAGGCCTCTGGATTCAGAGAGGCCAGCCTATTCATAAGGGTTCGCCAGTTGGCAACCTCCGGATACCGGGGTAACAACTCCATGGCAATGCCACTGATACTTTGCCCCGCTTTAACCCGGTAATGCCCGGCGGAAGAAGTAGTAAGAACTTCTACGTCTGAAGCGATAATACTGGCCTCAGAGGGTAATGGCTGAACAGTAACGGGTGTTGTTCTGGCAGTAAGTGTTGCTCGCTGCTGGGCTTTTGGGGTTATGAACGACTTTTCTGCAGGCTTATGGTCAGCGTTAAGCAGATTTAAGGTAACCTGCTGTTCTTTACCGGGCGTTAACTTGAAATCATAGATGCCATATATTTTCTGATTCCCCACCGTCAACTTGATCACAGCCTTCAGTTTGTTGGTGGTGATTTCCCGAACGGAACGAACCCTGATCAGCGGCTTGCCATTGCTATCCTTGGCCACTTTAAACCGCAGGCTGGAAACCTGTTTGTCATACTCAATATTGTGCCGGTAAAAGTCGTTAATCGACCCAAGCTTTACCTTAAGTTTCTTATTGGTAAGTTCTGACGGCAGAGCATCAATGGCAATGGTTGCATTGAATAGTTGGTACTGATCAGTACCAATCGTCATATATCCCAGCTCAGGATTGGCTGATGCGCTCCCGATAACACTGCTTACTATGGCTGTGCTTATCAGTTTTTTAATCATGTTCCTGATCTTATCCAGTTAGCCCAACGTGGGAAGCCCCAGTTACTAACTGTTTATCGGTTCAGCCACGAGCAACTGTAGAAAATTCAGGCGCTATTTTTTACCGCATCAGAATGAGTATAAGCAGGCATTTTTCAGGAGAGGAATTTATCAAAGTGAGGTTGAGGGTAACGAAGCAGCTTTACAACAGGAAAGCTGCTTCGCAGAAGGTCTAGGAGGCTGTCCGAGAATAGACTGCCCTACTGCGGTTGCGATAATTGGTCTAAAAATTCCTGTTTCTTCGTCAAATAGCCCCGCTATTCTCCTCAGA
>NZ_JAHHPM010000500.1 GCF_024606345.1 Endozoicomonas sp. YOMI1 | reverse complement strand
GTCACCTCCTCGCATCATTGATGCCCTGCGTGAGCCCTTTAAACCCAAATCGCTGCAGATTTGTGCCCGAAACTGTATTCGTGCCACCCTGATGCGGCCACAGATGACCCCGAAAAAAAACCGGGTAAAACCGTTGTCAATAGAATCTAAACGCTTGCAGTTGCCAAATCCTTTAACCAAATTTGTGTCCAACCCACTGACTCTTTAACGAAATGTTCTCAAGCATCAGACAATGTCTGTATCCCTGGATGGGAAATGACCATCCGCAGGCACCAACCGGGAGTTTACCTGCAAAGCCTTTGCTGTCTCTGCAGCAGCCGGGCACCTCTGCAGACAACAATCCAGGATTTGCCGCAGCTTCGGCAAGTGACCGGAGATTACCGCTATCGACGGACGACAAACTGGCATCAGTCGTCAGATATGGTGACCTGCCAGCCATCAACCACCAGCTGCTTGATGCTGCCTGGCATGGCAGTTATGACGCCGTCAAAGCCTTGCTTGACCGGGGAGCAGACCCGAAAATCTGTGACAGCGGTCACTTTACTGCGCTGCATTTTGCCACAAGGAACAGCAACGAACAGACCGGCATGCTCCTGAACTGCCTGCTGAATCACGGCGCCGATCTCAATGCTTTAACTGCACTGAACCGTACCCCCCTGCAATGTGCCGTTATCTGTGGCAATCTTTCGGCTGTAAGCACTCTGTTGGAGCGCGGTGCTGATCCCGATATACCTGACCAGTTCGGTTTTACCCCACTCAATAAAGCCGCGGCACAAGGGGAACGCCAAATAGTTGACAAGTTGCTGGCTCACAATGCCAACCCCGACAAGTCTGGCGTCTGGACCTTGAACCCACTTTACAAGGCACTAGTTAAACAACATACCGATATTGTCCATACACTGTTGGCCCACGGTGCCAATCCCGATCCGGACCTGTGCAACACTTCTGGCCGAACCATGTTGAATTGTCTGGTAGAAAAACTGCGCCCTGTTGCTGAGGTCAGGCTGATGCTGGCCAACGGTGCTGATCCCAATACTTGCAGCAATTCTGGCCAGACCACGCTGAATTTTGTGGTAAACAGAGAGGATGGCTGCGCTGTCCAGCTGCTCAAGCTCTTGCTGGCTAACGGCGCTGACCCCAATGCCCACGGTGAAGATGGCGATACACCGCTGCATGTGGGGGTAGCGAATGACAACTTAGAATTTGTCAGGATTCTGATGGACAATGGTGCCAATCCCAGTGTTCGTAACCAGCTGGGCCGAACAGCGCTGAAGAGTGCTGAACGTGGAGGGGCCGCCCCCGAAATAATCGATTCCCTGCGCAATCATATACCCGTTTATCAACCCGGATCGCTTAAGGTCTGTGCCCGAACTTGTATTCGTCAACGCCTGGTGAAAAATCGGACATTGTTGGCAGATATGCTGTCAACAGACTCTGACTGTCTGCCACTGAAGGATTCCTTAAAAGCTTTTGTTTACAACCCGCTGACGATTTAACCGGTGTTTTTCAAGATTGCTGCGTTTCCACAGCCAGCCAGTTGCGGAAACCAAAGCAGGCAGGATAATTGTTGAACTTTTGTCTGAATTGGAAGTCAAATATCTTAACTCCGACAGGATTGTTGGTGTAAATCAAAATAATAAAGCGTATCTAATTCTGGGAGATATCATTATGTATGCAAGTAGTGGCCGCATTCCCAGCATTTCTTGGTGCAATAAACTGGATGATGAATTTCTGAAGCTCAATAATAATCCTGTTTTCAATCCCGATGATGCTAAGGTGGCCGTTCTGAAAACCGGTTGTAAAACTCGTATCCTGACTGTCTCCAGTCAAAGTGACAACTGGTTAGTTCACAAACCAGGTGACACCCAAAACATATCCCTGACTCAAAGGCTTCCGCTTTGTGGAAAATTGGTCAAGATCAAAGATTGCGACTGCTACGTCCATCTATTCTCTATTTGCAATGCTCGCAATGATGCGGAAGTAGTAGAAAAGAAGCTTGGCTCACAAGCAGGAGCACTCAAAGCATTAGAAGGTCATTATGCAGTTATCACAACGTTTTACCCAGTCACTCCCAGCGTTGGCGATAAATCACAAGACCATAATGTGCCATTAAAACCGGGTTTTCAGCAGCAACGACTGGAATATGTTTATTGCTCCGAACACCGGGATACCCCCCTTGAAGTGATTAGCAATTCATCGCTTGAGATCCGTACAAGAAAATTGGGTTCGCGAGATGTGAAGTACATAAAGCTTAACACTGAGAGACCCCTGTATTCCCATGGGATTAACCTGACATCATACTTTAAAGCTGTCTATCACAAAGACCAACCCAAGGCTCAGGGATTCAGGCAAATGCCAGGCATTGACCCGTTTTCAGACAACGGCACCTATCACAGTGGTTACTGCTTCGGTGGCAATATGGGTAATTCCGGAGGCGGCTCGTATTTTCGGAATTAGGCTTACCATGCTGTGAAAATTCCTGATACAGGTATAAACCGGCTAGTCCAGCACATTCAGTTAACAATGGTCGGCCTTGTCGTTGCCTGTGCGGTTAACTCAATCGCTTCCCCATTCCTCAACACCTGCATGGTCATCTGTTGGCCCGGTGGAATACGGGCCACCATATTCATTACCTTGCGACCATCCCGTGTGCTCTGGCCATTGATGCCGGTAAGAATATCACCACGTCTCAAACCCGCCTGGTCGGCAGGACCATCTTCATAAACCCCGGTAATTAAAATGCCAACTTTCGTACTGATGCCATAGGCTTCTGCCAGTGCAGAGCTCAGTGCCTGCGATTCAATACCCAGCCAGCCCCGAATCACACGGCCATATTTAATGATGGAGTCCATTACAAAGCGGGCCATATTGGAAGGAATCACAAAGCCTACCCCTTCACTGCCACCACCACGGGAAAACAATAGCGTGCTGATGCCAATCAGATCACCATAGGCATTGACCAGGGCACCACCGGAGTTGCCGATATTGATGGCGGCATCGGTCTGGATAAAGTCTTCATAGGTATTCAGTTGCAGGTCATTACGGCCGGTGGCGCTGATAATGCCCATGGTCACCGTCTGTCCCAGTCCAAATGGGTTGCCAATGGCCAGCACCACATCACCGATTTCTGCGCTGCCAGAGTCCACCAGGTCCAGATAAGGCAAATCCTTCAGGTTGACTTTCAACACAGCAAGATCACTTTCCGGGTCGGTGCCAATAATGCTGGCTTTGACTTCCCGGCCATCGCGCAAAGTAATCGTCAGCCTGGCTGCATGTTGAATCACATGATGATTGGTCAGGATATAACCTTCAGGATCGACAATAACGCCGGAACCTTCCGGGGTGTTGCGGGCATGGGTTCTATGTGGTAGGGGCAGGTTGCTGTCACCACGCTGTGACAGAGTGCTTGTGGAGATACTGACCACCGCCGGTGCTGCCTTTTTCACGGCATCACTGTAGGAAACCTGCCCGGTGAAATTGAACACTCTGGTGGATTGTTCAATGAAGCGGTTGCGGGATTTTTCTGAAATACCACCGAACTCTGGCTTGATCAGCAGAACTGTGATCGCGGTGAATAGCCCGATCAGGGTGGGTAAGCCAACCGACTTAAGCAGTTTTTTCATTCGCAGCCCATGGGAATTGCCGTGATGTGATTATAATGAGGTCAACAAAATACGATTCTTAATATACAGCGATGTAAGGATGGAGAGAACCGATGGCGCCGACATCACAAGATATGACATTAAAAGAAATGGTGGCATTACTGGATCAGGAGTTACAGCCCGGTCTGTTCAAAGACTACTGTCCCAATGGTATTCAAGTCGAAGCCAGCAGAGGCGCAGACTCGCCGATAAAGAAAATCGTCACGGGGGTTACCGCCTGTCAGGCGCTGATTGACCGGGCCATTGAACTGAAGGCTGATGCCATTCTGGTTCATCATGGCTATTTCTGGCGTGGTGAAGATGCGGTGATTACCGGCAGCAAACGTCGGCGCATTGAAACGCTGCTGGCGAACCATATCAGCCTGGTTGCCTATCATTTACCACTGGATGCCCATCCGGTGTTTGGCAATAACGTGGAGCTTGCCCGCTTAATGGGTTGGGATGTCGTGGGTGGCATGGAGCCGGGAGCCAAATTACCGGTTGGTAACTGGGGAACAACTGGGCGAAAACTGTCGCTGGATGAGTTGAGTCAGGAAATTTCCAGCAAGCTTGGGCGCGATCCACTGGTGATTGCCGGAGGAAACCACTCCATCAAAACCATCGCCTGGTGTACCGGGGCCGCTCAAAGCATGATTGATAAGGCCTTGAACCTGGGGGTGGATGCTTTTGTCAGTGGTGAGATTTCAGAGTCAACGGTGCATTTTGCCAGGGAAAATGGCATTCATTATATCAGCGCTGGTCATCATGCTACCGAGCGTTATGGCGTTCAGGCACTGGCTCGCTGGCTGTATGATGAAACGGGCATTGAGCATGAGTTTGTCGATATAGATTCTCCGGTATAACTTTTCTTTTATTACCTGCTTAAAAGTGGCCTGTTCATCACTCCTTTATTAATTTTTTGTTGTATTTTTAGAAAAATCAGGTCATTTATTCTTCTTTGATTACCGTTGACAGGCAAATTTACTAATTATTTAAACGAAGTTGAAAATGTTGCTGTAAGTCAATCTGTATAAAAAATAACTCTCGTACACTTGCCCTCACTTTTTCCTCTGCCTCTCTGCTACCAGGATTCTGTGTTGAAAATATGTTGCCCTGTTGTGGCGGCATTAAATTGGGCTGAAAATCCGATTTTGTTCGTTACATAGCTTGCTATTCACCTTGCAAAACCGATTTTTTATCCTCGATTAATGGCACAGTTTTCTCTCAGCTCTCACAGCCTAAGGGACTTCCCACAGCAGCGAGGCAGTTTTGTCTTGTAGTTTTGGACAGCATTTTTGCGTTGTTTGGGGGTAATTATGATCTTGCTGCAGTTGGCCATTGTGATTCTGTGCATACTGATTGGTGCACGTATCGGGGGGATCGGTCTTGGTTTGATGGGGGGAGTGGGTCTTGCCATTCTCTCTTTTGTTTTCGGTATTCAGCCGACCTCCCCACCGATTGATGTAATGCTGATGATTCTGGCTGTGATTTCTGCTGCCGCCTGTATGCAGGCTGCCGGAGGTATGGACTACCTGGTACAGCTGGCTGAACGTATTCTCAGAAGAAATCCAAAGCGTATTACCTTTATTGCACCGGCGGTGACTTACTTCTTCACCATGTTTGCCGGTACTGGTCACGTCGCTTACTCTGTGCTGCCCGTGATTGCCGAAGTTGCCCGCCGTACGGGTGTTCGCCCGGAGCGGCCTATGTCCATGGCGGTCATCGCCTCTCAGGTGGGTATTGTTGCCAGCCCGATTGCGGCTGCCACCGTTGCCATGCTGACTATTGTTTCGACAAAGTATGACATTACCCTGGGACAGATTTTGGGCACCACGATTCCGGCAACCATGGTTGGCCTGTTCCTCGCTGCCCTGGTGACCAATAAGCTGGGTAAAGAGCTGAAGGATGACCCTGAATTTCAGCGCCGTATGCAAGACCCGGAGTTTCGACGCAAGATGGAAGAAACCACCACGGTTTCTGTTGCTGAACTGAAGCCAGGCGCGAAAACCTCCGTTCTGCTGTTCCTGTCAGGTGCCGTTATGGTGGTTGTGATGGGAGCTATTCCTGCTTTACGTCCTCAGTTCAATGGCTCTGCCATGCCCATGGCGCACACCATTGAAATCATCATGCTGGTGGTATCTGCACTGATTGTATGGCTGGGTAAAGCTGATGTTGGTGAAGCAAGCCGTGGTGATGTATTCCTCGCCGGTATGCGTGCAATTATTGCTATCTTCGGGATTGCCTGGCTGGGCGACAGCTTTTTCGCTGCCCACGATGTGCTGCTCAAAGGCAGTATCTCAGATCTGGTTCATAGTGCTCCATGGGCATTTGCCATCGCACTGTTTATTCTGTCTGTGATGGTTAATAGCCAGGGCGCGACCACGTCGACACTGATGCCTCTGGGTGTGGCTCTTGGTTTGCCAGCAGCGTCTCTGGTCGCTATGTTCCCGGCCGTTAACGGTTACTTTTTTGTCCCTAACTACGGTCCGATCATTGCCTCTATCGACTTTGACAGCACTGGCACGACCCGCATTGGTAAGTATGTGTTTAACCACAGTTTTATGCTGCCAGGTCTGATGGCGATTGTGTTCTCTGTGGTGGCCGGTTTTGTTTTCAGCAGCATTCTGCTGTAAAGATAATGGCGCACTGATAGAACGGAGTTTCAGGGCCTGCTGGTGCGCTAAGGAATTGTCCCGGAATTAAGTTCCGTATTTGACAGAGACTTGTTAAGCTCGCTGGCCGCTGGCTACTGGCCGCAAAAGCAAAGGTGGCCTGCCCTTTTCGGGCAGCGGGTGGCGGGAAGCGGGCAGCGCTTACTGAAATGTCGAAGTTA
>NZ_JAHHPM010000499.1 GCF_024606345.1 Endozoicomonas sp. YOMI1 | reverse complement strand
GTTCCGGCAACAACAGATAAGAAATTACGCGCTTATCACCTTCAACTACTGGAACTTCACCCTGACAGATGGCGCCCTGCGCATGCTAGTGGTCCTCCACTTCTATTCGCTGGGTTATTCCGGTCTGGAAATTGCCATGCTGTTTCTTTTTTACGAGTTCTTCGGGGTAGTCACTAACCTGATTGGCGGCTGGCTGGGGGCCCGAACCGGTCTGAACAGAACCATGAATATCGGCCTGTTCATGCAGATCACCGCCCTGCTGATGCTGTCAGTCCCTGCACAGTCCCTGTCTATACCTCTGGTGATGTTTGCCCAGGCTATTTCAGGTATTGCCAAAGATCTGAATAAGATGAGCGCGAAGACCTCCATAAAAACCCTGGTCAACAGCCAGCAGGCTGGAAAACTCTATCGCTGGATAGCCATTTTGACGGGGTCCAAAAATGCCCTGAAAGGTGCAGGTTTCTTTCTGGGTGGCACCCTGCTGAGTCTGATTGGTTTTCAAAGTGCCATGCTGACCATGGCTTCTGTGTTGACCCTGGTATTAGCAGGCAGCCTGATATGGCTGCAAAAAGACCTGGGTAAAGCTCACAGTAAGCCCAAATTTACCCAGATATTCTCCAAGAGCAAGGCCATCAACATTCTCTCTGTCGCTCGCCTTTTTCTCTTTGCCTCCCGGGACGTATGGTTTGTCATCGCCCTTCCTGTTTCCCTGAGTGCCGTTTTTGGCTGGAGCCATGTGGCGACGGGGAGTTTCATGGCCATATGGGTGATTGGTTATGGCCTGGTTCAGGGTATTGCGCCAAAAATTACCGGCGCTATTTCCGGTGCTGAGAGCCAGCATATCCAGAGTCGCACCGCTCTTGCATTATGGTCAGCAACGCTACTGCTGGTGTCGGTACTGCTGGCACTGGCGATCACATGCCAGTGGTATCCACAGTTAAGTCTTATTGTTGGTTTACTGATTTTTGGCGGGATATTCGCCATCAACTCATCGCTGCACTCTTTCCTGATTGTCTCTTTTGCCCGGGAAGAAGGCGCATCCATGGATGTTGGCTTCTACTACATGGCCAATGCCATGGGGCGTTTAACCGGAACCGTACTTTCGGGGTGGGCGTTTCAATGGGGAGGACTGGCAGCCTGCCTGTGGATATCCTCACTCTTTATCATGCTTACTGCCATCATTTCACTGACGATGCCGGATCATAATCCGTAAAACAGACTCTTGACCATCAGCCGGGAAATTCAACCACCCGACCACCACCGTCTTCTTCATTCGTGAGGCGCTGGCATTCGAAGAGTTTTACAACGCTATTCTTAATAGCTGTACCAATTTATATGCTTGATTGGAATAAATATTGAGTGAGTTGTATTGGCCAGGAACTTTTATAAGAAGAAGTGGTCTCAACCTCAGACTCTTTAATTATATAATTCAATGATTAATCCCTATTTTAACTCACCCCTGTATTCAGAATTTCAGAAAGCGTATGAGTCTGTAATGTTGAGTAGTGGGTTAGTTTTTCAAGCCCGGCCACAGCGCAGTGGTTTAGTGTTCGGGCTGCGAGTTGATCAAACTGAACCAGGTAATTATTTAAACACCTTGATTCCATGTGGTGATAGCTTCCATAACTCATTAAGCGACTCCCGTGTAAGAGTTAATTATTCTCAGGAGTCTCAACAAAGTGAGCCGTTAGACTTGTCACATAAACCCGGAGCACACCAACAAACCGACCAAAATACTAAGATTCTTGCCAGTCAATCAGAATTAAGAATTGATCGGGTTTGGAGTATCGCCGGTGAAGGTTCTGGTGAACCTCTGTCCCTTTCGCTTGAAGAGGTGCCCGCTTCTGGAATAGGCAAGAAGAGTAGAGCTAAATACCTCCCATCCGATAAAAACAATGCGAACCAAGCCAATAGCAATGCCAAATACGATGCATCAGATAAAGGCAAGGCGCGCAAAGTCAAATACGCTTTATCAGAGAAAGGCAGGGCGAACAAAGCCAAATGCCAAGCCAAATACGAGGCGTCCGATAAAGGCAAAGCGAGCAGAGCCAGATATGTCTCATCC
>NZ_JAHHPM010000498.1 GCF_024606345.1 Endozoicomonas sp. YOMI1 | reverse complement strand
GTTCTACATTTGCGGAGGTTCGGTATGCATTCCCACGGGGGACCGTGGAAACGAGTCCCGGGGAACGATGTGCCTGTGTATGTATCACAGAGCCTGGCTGCACCAGGATTTTTTGATGCGCCGGGCAAAAAGCAGTTTTTTTTGACTCAGGGCATTCCAAGCTGCATCGACAGTGATAGAATCGAAGTCAGCCAGTGCGAAAAATCCCGCGAACTGGTGATTATCTGGATAATGGGATCAGGAGAGCGTTACATGCAAGTCAACATCAGTGGGCATCATGTCGAGGTAACAGAAGCTCTGCACGACTATGTGATCAAGAAACTGGAACGTCTTGGTTCACATTTTGACCATATCACCAATGTACAGGTGACCCTGAGTGTCGAAAAGCTGGTGCAGAAAGCAGAAGCCGTTTTGCATACCCGCGGAGCCGAGATTAATGCCACCGCCGAGCACGAAGACATGTACGCAGCCATTGACCTGCTCTCGGACAAGTTGGATCGGCAGCTGGTTAAGCAAAAAGAGAAAGCCTTAAACAGGCAACAGGGCGCCAGTGGCCATGCCCTTTGATTTATCAGGTTGCCATTCTTATTTAGCATGATTATTCATCGCATCCTAACCCCCGAGCGCACCCTTGACGGGGTGCACGGGGCCAGCAAAAAGAAAATCCTGGAATTTATCGCTGAACGCATCAGCAGCGAAGCCCCCGAAATCAATGCCGAAGAACTGTTTGAAGCGCTGGTTGCCCGGGAGCGTCTTGGCACCACCGGACTGGGTGATGGTGTAGCTATTCCCCACTGTCGTTGTAAAGCCTGCCCGGAGCCTATCGGTCTTTTTATACGACTGGCGGAACCGGTTGATTTTGATGCTGTGGACCGTGAGCCTGTTGATCTGGTATTCGCGTTGATCGTGCCAGAAGGCGAAAATCAGGAACATCT
This sequence comes from Endozoicomonas sp. YOMI1, assembly GCF_024606345.1. Taxonomy (GTDB): domain Bacteria; phylum Pseudomonadota; class Gammaproteobacteria; order Pseudomonadales; family Endozoicomonadaceae; genus Endozoicomonas. Next base: position 4,642 of record NZ_JAHHPM010000498.1, on the reverse strand, counting down.
TGAAATTTTAAGAGCGCTGGCCGGGCGATTTCATTCTGCCTTGACCCTGCAGAAAATACGCTCGGCTACCAATACGACAATGCTCTATCGTACCATGAGTGAATAGAGGATAACGCTATAAAAAAAGGCCATCATAGGTAATGATGGCCTGAAATGTTCAACTTATAACAATGCTTTTACCTTTGTTGTCAACTCACTTCTTTGAGTTTTGAACAAAACGCATTGCCTCTTCCAGGGTTTGCTCCAGTTTCACTTGAGCCTCGAATCCTTTACCAAGCTTAGGATGAGCGTTGAATTGTTCATCAAGCTCACGAATTGCTGCATATCTGTCGGCCTTTGGGTCTTCTTGAGATACTTCAGACGAAACTGTTGATGGAACACTCCGGGTTTCGAGCTCAGGGCTTTGAAACTCTTGCCGCTTATGACGTTCTGCCATTTTGGCGTCCATAGCCGCTTTAGCCTTCACCATTTTCAGGGACACTTGCTCTGGTGCAAAATAGTAGGCCGTCCCACCTTTAGCATGCTTAGTCTCAGCGTTTTTTGCTGCAGCCGCATTAATTTTAGCATTTGCTAATTCAACACTATCTCGGCTGGCAACATAGCCTTGTAATTTGTCGGCTTCAATGGCAGCTCGATTATTTTCAATTTCAGCAATTCCCGCCAAAGCTATCTCATCCCTCCCTTCAGCAACTTTTGCACTCTCAAGACCGGAAAGATCATACCCTTTCTGCCCAGAGCAAGGCGAACTAACAGCGGTACGTGGCATAATCGGCGCAGCAACACCCCGAAGGAGTTGAACACTCTTAAGTTCCGCAAGCATTTTAGCCCTGTCAGGCTGACTGGCAAATGACTTGGCGTAAAACATATTAACTATAGGTACAGCTCTATTAATTGCATCAACAACAACTTCAGGTTCAACCTTTCTATTGATTGCATCAACAATAACTTCAGATTCATCGTTGCTATTGATTGCATCAACAACTTCAGGTTCATCGTTGCTATTGATTGCATCAACAACTTCAGGTTTAATCTTGCTTTTGATTACCTCAACAACATATTTAAGGCCAGTATACTTGTAAACAACGTTGACAGCTTTAATTGACCACTCCTTCAGTGATTTAAAGAAGCCACTGGAACTGTCTTTAGAGCTTTCCAAATTTGTCTGAGCAATAGGCTCCAAAACCTGCTGGTCATCCTGCATACCATCATTATTACGCTCAATTTCGTTATCTTTAGAGCTTTCTAATCTTGTCTGGGGAATAGGGTCCGAAGCCGGTTTGTGAGCCTGCATGCCATCATCCTTACGCTTAAGGTAATCCATATGGCTTCTGGCCAGTTTATTTTCGGCTTTATCCCGACCGGCAATAGTAACTTCCGTTATTCTTGGTAGACCATCTTCAAACGCTCTTTCCATTGGCCTTACCATGCGGTTAAAGCACCAGCCAAAATCCTCAGGTACGCGATCCTCTTCCTGATGCGGACGATCAGTAATTGCGAGTAATCGTTGTGTTGGCTGAAAACCTTGTACGTTTACCATGATGTTACTCCTTTAACAAAATAGGATTGTTTCTAATAATTAAGAAAGGTATTTAATTAACCTTTCTCATTAGTCATCTTCTGATTCGAAGTCTAGGATTACGTCCCCATTAAGTGAATGACAAGAGTGTCAGAAGCGCTAACACAGTATCCCGCACTCATTAAAAACCAGGTAAAAAAATAGCCAGAAGCACGCCCAACCGATACTTCGTACCCTGGTAGAATCCCGCAATCAAATGTTTTCAGGCATTAATTATATTTTGATTAACAAGATTCCAGATATCTTTGACATCAGCTTGCTTTTGCCACCACAGGTCAACGGTATTCAGTAGGCTTCTTGATCAAAAGTTGCTTTAATAGAGCAAGGGTCAGCTTTCAATAACTACCGATCATCAGTAGCATCTAAAACGCTCAGGAAGCATAAAGGAACAGCTATGAAACTTATCATCATCAGCGGGCGCTCCGGTTCTGGAAAAAGTTCAGCTCTGCACACCCTTGAGGATGAGGGTTTTTATTGTGTCGACAACCTTCCGGCCAGCATGCTGAACCAATTGCCGGATACCTTAAAAGGCCATCATTCAACCCCCCCCAGGATGGCCGTCAGTATTGATGTCAGAAACCTGCCCGGAACTCTGGATAACTTTCCTGATCTGCTGAAGTCCCTAAGGAATAAAGGTATCAATTGTCAGGTACTGTACCTGGACACCGACAGCGAAAAGCTGGTCAGCCGTTACAGTGCCACACGCAGAAAGCACCCACTCAGTAATGACCAGACGTCGCTCAGAGAAGCCATAGCGCTAGAAAAAAAACTGCTTATGCCGGTGCTGGTCGAGACAGATCTGAAAATCGACACCACATCGCTCTCCGTTCATCAGATGAGAGATATGGTCAAACAGGAGTTCTGTGCTGATCAGAAAAGTGGTGTGACGGTTCTTTTTCAATCGTTTGGCTTTAAAAACGGCATTCCTTCAGATGCCGACTTTATCTTTGATGTTCGCTGCCTGCCCAACCCCTTCTGGGACGAATCCCTGAGAGGATACACAGGCCTGGAGCAGCCGGTCATCGACTTTCTGAAGGATGATCCTCAGGTGATCGAAATGGTTGATGATATCAGTGTCTTTATCGAAAAATGGCTCCCACGCTTTGAGTCAGCCCAACGCAGTTATATGACGATTGCCATTGGTTGCACTGGAGGGCAGCACCGCTCAGTCTATATTGGTAAAACACTGGGCACCCTGTTCACCAGTAAACTGGAACGGGTTCAGGTTAGACACAGAGAGCTTCACGAATAATGATTACCTATCGAAAAAAAATCATTAACAAACTGGGCTTGCATGCCCGAGCGGCATCCAAGTTTGTTTCCACGTCATCGGCGTTTGCCAGTGAGATTGAAATCGGATTCAATGGGCGCAAGGTCGATGGCAAGAGTATCATGGCGGTTATGATGCTGGCGGCAGGACAGGGTTCGGAGCTTGAGCTCCATTGTGACGGCCATGATGAAGAGGCCGCCTGTCTTGCCCTGTGCGAACTGATTGATGACCGCTTTGGTGAAGAAGAATAACAGGCTCCCCCTTTCCGGGGAGCAACCACTGCAATTACCATAGAGACCATCCTTCATTTTCCCTGACCATCCGGCACTTTACCGGATGCACAGAAACTATTCAGGCAGATCATTCAGGCAGACAATAATGGCGCAGCAACTGCAATTGAGCATCGGTGAAGCCGAGCTGAAAAAACTTAATGATGCTCTTGAACACGGTGTTTCTGCAGAATTGCGCACCATGTTGAACACCTTGCCCCCTGCTGACACCGCACACTTACTGGAGTCCTCCCCACCGAAATTACGCAGCCTGTTATGGCGGTTGATTGACCGTGAACAGGAAGGTGATGTTCTGCAGGAACTGAGCGAAGACGTTCGCCAGTTCTTCCTTGATCAGATGAACATTGCCGAACTGAAAGCCATTACTGAAGGTCAGGATGTTGATGACATTGCCGACCTGCTGCAGCAGCTGCCTGATACCATAACCCGGCAGGTTCTGGACTCCATGAACAGTCAGGACCGGCAGCGGGTTGAGGCCGTTCTGGCCTATCCGGAGGACTCTGCCGGTGGCTTGATGAACACCGACACCATTACAGTACGTCCCAATAACACCGTTGATGTTGTGCTTCGTTACCTGCGCCGTCATGAAGGCATTCCGGATAGCACTGACAGCCTGCTGGTGGTCAATCGCCGGGATGAATACATTGGCCGCCTGCCCCTGACCTTACTGCTGACAACCGAACCGGGCGCCACCGTCAGGCAGGTAATGTTAACCGACCTCGACCCTATTCCTGCAAATATGCAGGATACTCAGGTAGCCCAGCTGTTCGAACGGCAGGATCTGCTCTCCGCCCCGGTGGTGAACGACAATGGCAAACTGCTCGGGCGGATCACCATCGATGATGTAGTCGACGTGATCCGGGAAGAAGCCGAACACTCCATGATGAGCATGGCCGGTCTGGATGACGATGAAGATACCTTCGCCCCGGCACTGCGGACTGCACGACGCCGGGCTGTCTGGTTAGGGTTTAATCTGATTACGGCATTTATCGCCGCATCAGTTATTGGTCTGTTTCAGGAAACCATCGATAAAGTGGTGGCCCTGGCGGTGCTGATGCCGATTGTCGCGGGCATGGGGGGTAATGCCGGCAGTCAGGCCCTGACCCTGGTGATCAGGGGTATGGCACTGGGACAAATCAGTAAGACCAACCTCCGGTGGCTATTAAGCCGGGAGCTGGTTGCCGGTTTTCTGAACGGGTTGTTGTGGGCAACCCTGGTGGCCACCATCGCCTGGTTCTGGTTTGATGACCCGATTATTTCCCTGGTTATTGCCTGCGCCATGGTAATCAACTTAAGTGTTGCCGTGATCACCGGTGCGATGCTGCCGGTTTTACTGAAATCATTAAATATTGATCCGGCCCTTGCCGGCAGTATTATCCTGACCACGATTTCCGATGTGGTCGGGTTCTTCTCATTCCTTGGGCTGGCAACCATTTTCTATGGGTAGCGTTTGAACCACAGAGATCCAGCGGTTCAAAATGGCTGCGCAGTTCATATTTAGAAGGT
>NZ_JAHHPM010000497.1 GCF_024606345.1 Endozoicomonas sp. YOMI1 | reverse complement strand
CAATGAAGCTATGTATTGATCAAATAAAGACCAGGGTAGGCATCCCGCCACAGGGACATGGCTCTGTATCCCTTAAAAGAGGGTGGGCAGATGAGGCATACATTACTGGCGATCAAGGATGGCAACCCTCAGAACACTGTTACTTAACCGCCGAAGAACATTTAGAATAGAAGGGCAAACAGGCAAACCAAAAAGTAGAAAAAGGAAGAGAACAAACAGCCAGTAATCTCCTCCCTTCCATCATGACTCAAGAACCGTTTTCACGGTGCCAGCGTTGAACACCTGTTGCCCATGAATCCCGCCCCAGATGATTTGAAAATGGTGGATTGGTGGCATCAGGAGTAGACCAATGGCTGAAGCAGCTCAAAATGGAAAAAACCGATAGGAAGAGCATTAGGATGCTTCGTTACCACATAGCATAAAAGTGAACCAATTTGGCCGCAAGAACATGAGGTACTTATCAGCTCTTCGTTCATAAAGTAGTCTTTCAAGTGGCAGGACGGCACATTGGGCTATTGTGTAGACTGCATTATTCAATTCCTGTTGATCATGGGATATCAGTTATTGTTGCAGGGTCAGATCAAATGAAACGCCCTTACTGAAAAACAATTTCAAATTCAGACTTTCCAGAAAAAAGTTCAACCCGTATCGATTGAAAGGCCTATATTTTCCTGAAACACTTGTTTGTTTCTAACAGCCATTGTTTAACAGGTATTGAATAATAATGTTATCACCATCAACAATTTCACCAACTACAGCGACAACAGTAGTAACCACAACAACACCGCAAAACCGGTTATCGAATGAATGCTCAGCGGAGTTTGATGGCTGCAAAGTACAAGTGGTAAAGCCCGGAAATCACGCAAATATCAATGAAGGGGCATGCGCGACAGCATATGAGAACAAATGTCTTGGTGATTATGGAGTAACTGTAAATTATGAGGCTGAAGGAAGCCAGCTTGGTTTTATATATTTTAACTCGATAATCGGTTCCAGAACGGATCAGGAAAAACACAACAAGTTCATGTCTGAATTGCGATCAATCAATAAAGTGGATGTGGATACGCTTAAATGTGTAGCAACAGAAAAGCACGATGGTATTAACACCACCATTAAAATCGACAGAAATGGCAACGTTTGTTTATACAAAAGACTGACCAAGGTACAGAACAAAAGTGATCCTTTGCCAGGGCTTATAGAAAAAAAATACACTGAAGATATTTCTGCTATTAATCACTGGATGAACAAAAATAACGTCAATACTGTCTTCCTCCGCTGTGAAATGGTGGGTTTTAATATTCAAAACAGACAGAATTACGGTTTGAGCCATCACTTGATTGCATTTGCCTTGGATGTAGAGGGAGAACAAATCCCTTTCGATCGCTTTAGTCAGTTATGGGATGAGGAAATTCGTCCTCCGAACCTGCAAAAGGTCAATGTGTTGGCAGAAGGAACATTCAGAGAACTCTGTAATTTCAAGGTTAATCAGGTTCCCGGAACATCCGCTGCGATGCTTGCCAGTAAAGTGAATAACATCGATATCATGCCTTCAGAACTGACCACGGATATTGAAGGGGTAGTGATTCAGCCCGAGCGTGAATTATTGTATGTGCCCACTTTCAGGGATACGGAAGCCAGCAATGCCATTCAGGAAAAGAAAAGAAACAATGAGCCGCTACCCTGCTTTGTTGAAGGGACAGATATCAGGCGACGCTTTTGTTATAAACTCCTGGCAGACTGGGTTGCAGGAGAAGCCGGGGCATCTTCTGCCGGTGGGAAAGTTGACGATCAAGTGAAAAAGAAGTTGGCTGACAAGTTGTTTAACATTATTGAGAAGAGGACCCTGATTAAAGAACAGGGCGCACTGAATAATCGAAAGGAATTGAGCCAAAAAATATCAACAATTTTCAGTATTGCAAGGGATGAGGTGGTAAACACGCATCCGGGAAGTGAGGAAATCCTGGTGTGGGGAAAAATGAAAGGACACCTTAACAAAAGGTTGGTTGAGCTGATAAAACAGGCCAACCCCCAGCTTTTTCAAGTCAAATTCTGAATAATCATTGCAGAGATTACTACCCCCGGTGGGAATAAATGCAGAGATAGAAAAGAAAAATCAAACCCGGCTAACCGGGCATCAGGCGGCACTGAGTTGATAGCCAAACGTTTTCTTTAACTGCTCAATATAGTCCTTATCACGGCACAGTGTCTTACCCGGACTGTCTGAGAGTTTGGCAACGGGCGCCCCATTCAGCTCCGTTAATTTCAGAACAATATTGGGCGCATTAAAGCCCATATCGTTGGTGAGATAGGTACCAATACCAAAACTGACATTAATTTTGCCAGCGAACCATTGGTAAATAGCCAACGCTTTATCAAAGTTCAGCTTATCACTGAACACCAGACTTTTGCTGCGTGGATCAATACCCAGCCGGTGATAATGATCAAGCGCCAATTCCCCCCAGACAAAAGGGTCACCGGAATCATGACGCATTCCCTGGTAGGTCCTGGCCAGCTCAACATCAAAGTCCTTAAGAAACGCTGCCATGCTGATGGTGTCAGTAAGAGCTATGCCGAGCTGCCCTTGATATTCATCCAGCCATACCTTTAATGCATCTTTCTGGCTGGTCCGCAGGCTCTGGCCCAAAACCTGATGGGACTGCAGCCACTCATGGGCCATGGTGCCTACCGGTTTCAACCCAAGCGTTCTTGCCAGGTTCAGGTTGCTGGTACCCATAAAGTTATTTGGCAACCGGTGCTTCAGGCTTTCCACGACATGGTAATGCCAGCCCCTTGAAAACCGACGGCGTGTGCCAAAATCGACCAAGGCAATACCACAATCGTCTGGAAGCTGATTCAGCTTCTTATCAAGGCGATGCTGGCCTTGAGCAATTACATCATCCTGACTCCCCTGACCATAAAAACTGTGACCATGAAGCTCACTGATAACCGCCAGCAGGAAAATTTCAAAGTGCGTAATTTCACTCCACAGCCCCTCAATCACCAACGACAGGCGACCATTGGTCTGTTCAATGGTAACGGCATGTGGGTCAAGCCGGAAACCCTCAAGATACTCGATGAAATCATCCGCAATGAATGGCAGAGTAGACAGCCACTCAAGCTCTTCCAGGCTCAGGCGCAGCTCACCCAGAAATTCACACTGCCTTTTCAGTTGCTTTTTCGATAAGGCTAACAACTGGTCAGTCCGGCAATGAAACTCCATGCGAGCCCGGGCATCCGGATAGCGGTGCACCATGGACTGCTGCATGGTGTATTTATACAGGTCGGTGTCGAGAAGGGTTGGTATAATCGGGCTATCCATACTTCATTTCCTTCAGATAGCGCTGGCATCACTGACAGTATCAGCAATGATCAGGTCGCTGGCACTCTCTACCAAAATAACTCCGGCGGCATTCAGTTCGACAATAGCATCAGCTACTGATGATTCAGCCAGGCCACGGGTAGCGGCACGGTTGACATACACCTGAAAGCCTGCCCGTTGCAGTTGCAAGGCCGTGGTTTTTACACAGAAACCAAGCGCCAACCCACCAACTAATACGGTGGCAATGCCTTTATTGGTTAAAAATTCGATAACACCTGTACTCAGCCTCTCTACCAGGTCATGAAAACAGGCACCATAAGGGTGAATATCCGCCTCAACTCCCTTCCAGACAAAATAATCATAATCTGTCACGTCGGGAAGCCCACTCACCAGCTCAAAACCTTTGGTCCCGGGCACCGCTATAGTGGACCCCATGAACTGGACAGACTGAAAAACAAAATACAATCAGTGCGCTGCCTGTTTATTTACTTCCCGCAGAATTCACATTATCCGATATCCAGAATGTCTTTTCTGTTATTCTCGACAAAGCGCCACCCATGCGCTCAATCCGCAACCGATTCCTTAATTACAATCTTCTTGAGGATACCGGCAAAAAGCGCTATGGGAGCAACCGACCCGCAACGCTTTACCAAACAAACCAGCAGTCAGAAACCTGGTTATTTGACAGACTCTATTTAACAACTAAAGTTTGAAAAAATCAGCAATTGAGAACAATCATCCAGTGAGATTTCATTTGGTCATCTACTTGATAATTTATTCAGAAAAAGCTTTCCCTTGTGAATGCACTATGCATTTTAAACATAAGATTCTGTAATCCACTTATTCTAAGAGAGCAACTTTCAAAGATGCATGTTACTACGCTTCAACCTGGTACAGCTACCAACACCATCATCGTACAACCAACAGAAAATTATCCGTTGCTGGTTAAGCCAGCAACAACATGGCTGCACAGAGAAGTTGCCCTGTCAGGCCAACCAACGGAACAACAAGTTTATTATACACAGGATACACAGGTGTCTACCCCAGCTCCTCAGGCAGTTTATTACCCGGTATCACTACCAGATGAAACAGCACTATCAATGGTACCTGCGCAAAATAACACTTACCCCATTACTGTTGTGCCAACACAACGAAAAATTCCTGTCTTCTTCCCCACGCAAGAGTCAGGGTTTTACTTCAGTCGACCAGCTCTTTGTCCTGCTTTCCCCGCCTTTAGCCCCATGCAAACCAACCTGAACCCATACAGCAGCCCCCATCAAGCCGTTCCAGAAACTGCAATTCAATGTTTGCCCCAGGATCCAACTGGAATAACACCAGCAAAAGGATCAGAAGTCCTGAAAATTATGGAACTCGTTACCAGTAACGGCGGAAGAATCTTCACTGCAACGGTTATAGGTATTGCAAACAATCACAGGGGTACTGGCAATATTCAACTTGAAAGTCTTAATCTGAAGGTTGGTCTGCACTTTCCGTCACCAATAACTACCAGCAATCTGATCTCGTTACCCGTACAGGGAAAGCTATGCTTTTCATCAAGGCAAGCCTTGGCTCAATACTTATTCAGACAACCTCTAGGCTGCTTTTATACTTTAGACCTGCAAAGAGAGTCCGTCGGCAGAATCCCTATTTTCCTGAAATGTGATCAAGTGGAGTTATCTTCATCTACTCAGCCGAGAATCTCGCACGACACCACTGAACCATTGGATGCAGAGGAGGAAATACATAAAATCATTGATCATCTGAAATCTCTGAATGAGAAAAGAGTCAATGCCAGAATAATATTCTTTGACTCTAAGCAAGTTGGAGGAATAGCTTGTCATAAAGATCCGACATCAGGGTATATCACCTATTTTATGTTCAGGACACCTTCTGTGTATTTTTCAATTCCAGTATCCTCACTCAGGGAGCAGTTTAGCCACCTGGAAGCTACCATAGAACATTCCATGAGTGACACTGAGTTATCGGATTATATTGTATCGCTGGGTGTAGGAAGCTTTCTGGATCAAGGCAATCGCAGAAAGGGAAGTATACAGATATTTTCTCACACTATTACTTTTGTATCAGATGATTAACTATCAAAAAAATATTTGGCTTTTCAACCTGAAAATATCTCAAAAATAACATCTGATAACCTATCATGTAATATATTTTTTAATTCAAACAATATGATTTTTTAAAAACGCAGATTTAAGGAAAAGGAAAACTCATCACAAAAAAGAATCGTTTAACACCCTGAAAAAATGGTTTATCAACAGGATTCAACAAACAATAGCCTCAAGCTGATAAGACACCATGTTTCTTATCCAGCTATTTAACAAATGTAATCAGGCAAAGTGACTCACAATGAACAACAATCCATACACACCAACTTCCACTGCACAAGTATATCCTCAACACGGTGCAAGAGTGCCAGTTCAACTGACTTCGCCTCAACGACAGCCTCCCTCGGCAGGAATGCCCAATTGGCAGGGACGGGATATAAGTCACATCGCTCAGTTGGCTCAGCTACTTCAAGCCTCATACTTTTTAGATCAACAGGGGCAGATGTTCACTTGTCATTTCAACCCCGGTTTCGCTGGTCTTAACAGTGCCAGGATTGCCGCTGTGCAACCGCATGTGCGACAAAATAATGCGCAACCGCGAGTGCGACAAAATAATGCGCAACCGCATATGCGACAAAATAATGCGCAACCGCATGTGCGACAAAATAATGTGCAACCGCATATGCGACAAAATAATGCGCAACCGCATATGCGACAAAATAAAAAGCCAGCACCCGCACATATCTCAACACCTCACACTCCAGAACATAGACCCGACTCTCCAGCAACAAGCAATCCGCCCCCCACCAGGACCTCTGAGCACAATCCCGGCTATGCGAAAAAAGGCCCCGGGAGTTTTTCTCAAACATCCAACCCTCCCTCTTCTCAACAAGATACTGAACAAACCACACACACATCATCCGCCAATAGGAATAAAGAATCATCTGAAGGGGCTGAAGCATCGACAACAAAAGACAGCAAGGTGTTAACTGAAGCATTCGCTAGTAGCCCGGTTGATCATCTCTCCCGCCTGCAAACTGCTGCTCAAATACAAAGGCTCATGGCCGGTTTATATGCCACCAGACATAGCTATGATAATAATATCGGGATGCTTCCCTATAACTCCTTGCCAGCAGCAACTTCTCATTTATTTTTACAGCAAAATCAAAACTATAAGATACCCTTACTGCCTACTCCGGGCGTTTTAAATCAGCTGCCCTCGAACTGGATACCTTACTATATCAAGCAGTGCACAGAAGTCATACAATGTTTGAATCATTATCAAGGCCAACGTATCTACGGAAATATTACTTATGTTAAAGTCAATAAATCCGCTGGCCTTGGCAATGCCTACCTCTACCCTCTGCACATCAAATTCCGCATCAGGTTCCCTGGGGCATTTAAAGAACTGTCCAGTAAACTCATCTATAACATGAGGGTAGAAGGAAATCTGACATTTAATCAAAGCAAAATAGCAGCGTATGTTCAAAAACATGCTTTAGGGGCTTTTTATGACCCAAACCTTCAGAATGTGAAGCCGGCAAAAGACATTCCCATCAATTTACAAGCTACCGCCCTGATTGATTCAGCCAGTAGAAGAATAACGCCTGAATGCCAAAAAGTACTGAATCATATTCGATCACTTTTCGGGCAGCCTATAACCGCAGACATTTTGGTATTTTTTAACCAGCATCAGGGAGGTATTGCCGTCCATTATGATGAAGCAACTGGCATCAGTACGCGCTTTCTTTTCAGACTACCTGATGAAGAATTCAAAAATGTCCCGATAGAGGAACTGTCGAAAAAGTATCCTAAATTGCAAGCTCAAATAAATCCAATCGATGATGAAATATTAAAAAGCTATGTTTTTGGGTTAGGGTCTGAAACCTTTATGAGGGACATAACAATACATAGAATAAAACTGCGTTCAAGCAAGGTTTCTTTTCTTCCGAAAGAGGACTGACAGCAATAAGCCGCCAGCCGTATAAAATGACCTTAACGCTCAATCCGCCAGGTTGTGCCTTCCCTGCTGTCCTGCAGGATGACTCCCCGGGCAGCAAGCTCATCACGGATACGATCTGCTTCAGCAAAATCACGATGTTTTTTGGCATTGTTGCGTTGCTGAATCATGTTTTCAATCATGGCTTCATCAACATCCGCACCGGATTTCAGAAATGCTTCCGGGTCCCGCTGCAGAATACCCAGGATCCCCCCAAGCTTAACCAGCAGCGCAGCCAGTGGCAGGGCAGCAGTTTCGTCCTGACTGCGAACGGTATTGAGGTGACGTACCAGCTCAAACAATACCGCAAGCCCTTCTGCGGTATTGAAGTCATCGTCCATAACCTTGAAGAACCGCTGCTCAAACTCATTATTTCCCGGGGCAGACACACCTTCCAGATCAAGCCCTTGCAACGCGGTGTACAGACGCTCAAGGCGTACACCCGCTTCTTTCAGGCTATCTTCGGAATAGTTGATCGGGCTGCGGTAGTGGCTGGAGATCATAAAGTAGCGAACCACTTCTTCATCGTACTTATCCAGCACTTCACGGATGGTGAAGAAGTTGCCAAGACTCTTGGACATCTTCACATTATCAATACGGATAGCGCCAGAGTGCATCCAGGTATTCACAAACCGGGCACCGTTACACGCTTCGCTCTGGGCAATTTCATTCTCATGATGGGGGAATTTCAGATCTGAACCGCCACCATGAATATCAAAGGTATCGCCCAGGCAGCATTTACCCATAACAGAGCACTCAATATGCCAGCCCGGACGCCCTTTACCCCAGGGCGATAACCAGCTGGGCTCGCCCGGCTTGGCAGCTTTCCACAGAACAAAATCCAGCGGGTCTTCTTTTTGCTCTTCCACCTCAATCCGGGCACCCACTTCCAGCTCTTCAAGAACCTTGCCGGAAAGCTTGCCGTAATCCGCAAACTTATGAACACGGTAATAGACATCCCCATTACCCGGTGCGTAGGCAAACCCCTTCCCGATCAGCTGCTTGATCATCTCCACCATACCCGGCACAAATTCGGTCGCCCTGGGCTCATGGTCTGGAGACAGGTTACCCAATCGCTGAAAGTCTTCCTGCATGGCCGCAATCATACGATCGGTCAGGGCCATAAAATCCTCACCATGTTCTGCCGCCCGGCGAATAATCTTGTCATCCACATCCGTGATATTGCGAACATAGGTCAGATCGTAACCACGGGCGCGGAGATAACGAGCCACCATATCGAAAGCCGTTACCGTACGGGCATGACCAATATGACAGTAGTCGTAGACCGTCATACCACAGACATACATGCGCACGTGATTGCCATCCAGCGGGGTAAACGGCTCTTTCTTACGGGTCAGGCTGTTATAAATCTGCAGCACTTTATCTGTATCCTTTCTTTAGGCTTTAAGTAGTTAACCAAATGAAATCATATTTTCTGACTAAGTTGTCAGTCACTCTGCGGTGTTACAACTCCGGTCACATAGCTACGGCTATGCTCCCTGCGTTGTGCCTTGCATA
>NZ_JAHHPM010000496.1 GCF_024606345.1 Endozoicomonas sp. YOMI1 | reverse complement strand
GGGGTACTCTGTTAAGCAACCAAACCAAACAGAGGACGCCACGGATGGCCTTTAAGCACCTGAGCTCTGAAGAGAGACATTATATCGAAATCGAACTGAAAAATGGGACTTCCCAAAACAAAATTGCAGAAAAACTTGGACGTTCACAGAGTTCTCTGTCGCGAGAGTTAGGGAGAAACAAGGGGCTGCGTGGTTACAGGCACCAGCAGGCCCATCGTATGGCCCAAAAGCGACACAAGGAAAAAAACAAGGCTGTTAAGCTGACAGAAGATATTAAACGACGAATTTCCAATTATATTTGTTCAGACTGAGTCCTGAGCAAGTGGCGGGAAGGCTTAAAAAGGAAGGAGAGATCAAGCTACACCACGAAACAATTTATCAGTTTATCGCAGATGATAAGCGTAACGGTGGCAGCCTCTATAAGCACTTGCGACACCAGAAAAAGACGTACCGAAAAAGATATGGCTCAGCCCATAACCGAACCGGCATACCTAACCGGGTTGGTATTGAAGAACGTCCAGCAGTAGCCAACAACAGAGAACGTGTTGGTGACTGGGAGGCTGACACCATAATAGGTAAAAACCATAAAGGAGCCATCGCAACATTGGATGAACGGAAGACCAAGCTTCGCCTTGCTGTTCCTCTGCCTGGCAAGAAAGCAAAAGCGGTTAAACAGGCGATGATCGGCGCGCTCAAGCCCCTGAAAAAGTTCGTCAAAACTATCACTTACGACAATGGTAAGGAGTTTGTTCAGCATGAGGAGATTGCCAAAGCTTTGAAATGTGACAGTTACTTTGCTGCACCATATCACTCCTGGGAGAGAGGTCAGAATGAGAACGCTAATGGCCTGCTCAGGCAGTACTTCCCCAAGTCTATGGAACTTAATAACGTCACAGAAAAAGAAGTCATGATAGCGGTCGATAAGCTGAACAGTAGGCCCAGAAAATGTCTTGGTTACAAGACTCCTTATGAGGCATTCAAGGAGTTAACCGGAATAGATGCAAGAAAAATCATGGGTTATGCATTTATGACTTGAATTCAGGTTATTTTTTATTATTTCTTTTTTATTTTTTGTAGCGTGTAACTTGTTCTTTGATACTGTTCTTTATCTTGTTTGTATCGAAATTTTGATATTAGAATTGCTGTTTTTCGATAGGGTATATCGAAAAATACCTTGCCCTCGCTAGTGCATAGTCTATTTTAGACAAACAAGAAAAAACCCGACTCAAACGGAGGTGGCACTCCTCGTCGGGTTTCTCTATCCATCTAAGAGCTATTGCTCAAGGGGTAGTATAGCAATGATTTCCTTTGCGTACAGTATCGGGGTGCTGAAGATGATCCGTGTACAACTTAATACCAAAGGACTTGAGTCCCTCAACTCGACGCAAAAGTTTTTGTTGGTAGTTTTGGCAACATTTGCCAACTCGGAGGGGGAGTGCTGGCCGAGTCAGGGACTATTATCTGAAATAGTGGGGGCCAGCCAACCGACAGTTAGTGCCGGTTTGAAAAAACTGGAACAGGAACGCTTGATTGAAAGCTGCCAGCGCAAAACAAAAAAAGGGGGCAACACTACAAAAATTTACCGGATGTTGTTTGAACCGTTCATGTTTCGCCAAGTCAAGGAACAGAGGTACAACTGCTTCGGCCAGCGGATCGACGACCCGAGAATGTCCGATACTGCTTGGGCAGAAGGCTTTGAGTAAGTGAACAACGAATAAGGATAGATTGCGCCCAGCCGCAATCTATCCTTATTCGTTATGTGCTCTACCAAACATTAAGATTAAGATATGCATTAGCAGAAATATGGTCTAATATTTGGTCTAAATATTAGTCATTTTATGAGTGTGATATGAGACAAATATTAGCTGACTGCTCTGCAAGCATTTCAGAACTAAAGAAAAATCCTACAGCTCTCTTAAACGATTCAGAAGGCTCCCCAATTGCAATTTTGAATCATAACAAACCGGCAGCCTACTTGATTCCTGCTGAAACTTATGAGTGGATGGTGGAACTTATAGATGATTACCAGCTTGGAAAACTGGTTGAAGAGAGGTTGAAAGATAAAGACCAGGCTGTGGAAGTCAATCTTGATGACTTATAAGTTAAAGTTTCTTCCAGCGGCACTTAAAGAGTGGGGAAAGTTAGCTCATCCTATTCAAACTCAATTTAAGAAAAAGCTGGAAGAGCGATTAGTGAATCCTCATGTCCCATCTGCAAAGTTGAAGGGTTTTGATAATGTTTACAAAATTAAGCTCAGAGCAGCAGGTTACCGGTTAGCCTATGAGGTAGTCGACAATGAGCTTGTTGTTTATATTTTAGCTATCGGAAAAAGAGAAAAGGACTCCGTCTACCGCACACTGAATAAGCGGGTCAGCTATCAAACACGCACCTAACGAATTGGGATTTGGCAATTAATGGTGATTCGGTATTCAAGATAGATCCTTTAAAATAGGTGTAAATATGAACCCTTGTGCCAACATAGTTGTCGCCTCTTCTGAATTTAGCAACCTAAACCGGGGGCGGCCAGTGAGTGATCAATGGCCCGCTATTCAGAAGCGTTTAAAAGAGCCAGTCTTTCTCAACCAGCATTGGCATGGCCTAATATACGACTGAGTCCGCAGGTACTTTTGTCAGGAGACTGTCCAAAAACACAACCAATTGAAAATTAGTAAACGGTTTCAGTGCAATTGATGAGGTCCTTCTATCATTGACGTCCAAACTTCATACCCTGAATAAAGACCGTGCCAATCACCCTTCGACTCCGCTCAGGGTGAACGGAGTTTGAGGGGGTATCGTTATCATAAGCCTCAGCACTCCGTTCGTCCTGAGCCTGTCGAAGGGCGCAAACCCAGGACCCATGAGTTCGTGCAAAACACCCTTCGACCGTGCATCCTGAGGAGTCGAAGGACGCTCAGGGTGAACGGAGAGTGTATACATCAATCTCATTGAAATGACGTACCAGGGCCGATGGTTGATTAACCAAAAATCGACAATATGGCCTGCAGAATAATCAGGTTGACAATATCAATAAAGAAAGCCCCGACAATCGGCACAACCATAAACCCCTGGGGTGAAGGACCAAAGCGGTTAACGACGGAACCCATGTTCATGACCGCTGTGGGGGTTGCGCCAAGACCAAAACCACAGTGACCGCTGGCAATAACCGCCGCATCGTAGTCTTTCCCCATCACCCGGAAGGTCACCACATAAGTAAATATTGCCAGCATAACGGACTGCATCAGCAATATGATCAGGATCGGGATGGCCAGATCGAGAATATTCCAGAGTTTTAAGCTCATCAGGGCCATGGCCAGAAACAGGGCCAGGGAAACCGTGCCCAGAATATCGATGGTTTCAATATCCAGCTTTTTCACCCGGGTAACTTCCAGCGTGTTGGTGATGATAACGCCGATAAACAGGGCATAGACAAAATCCGGAATCATCAGCCATTTGATCTCAAAGCTGTTGACCCAGATTTCAAGGTACTTGGCACCGGTCACACAGATCAGAATCATAAACAGTGATTCAATCATCTTTTTTGAGGTGACATTGTCTTCTTCATTTTCGTTGTAAGTCACCAGTTCAGGAAACTGATCATGGGTTCTATTGGTGTTGCCGTATCTGGATTTCAGGCCATATTTATCCACCAGTCGCTGGGCCACCGGACTGCCAATAATACCGCCCATGATCAGGCCGAAGGTGGCTGAGGCCATGGCAATCTCAAGCACATTGTGCATGCCGTATACTTGCTGGAAAGTCTGAGACCAGGCAGCACCGGTGCCGTGACCACCGGAAAGGGTGATTGACCCGGCAATTAATCCCATCAGCGGGTCAAGCCCCAGCATTGTGGCCAGTGACATCCCCAGGCTATTTTGCAGCACGATGTAGAAAGACGCCACGGCCAGGAAAACAAGCACCTTGACCCCGCCTTTGATGAGCTGGGTATAGCTGGCGGCCAGGCCAACCGTGGCAAAGAACATCAGCATAAAGGTGTTTTGCAGGGGCAGGTGGAACTCAATCCCGATACCATTGAAGTGCAGCCAGGCAATAACACCGGCAATGATCAGTCCGCCAACAATGGGCTCAGGAATATTAAACTGCTTCAGCACCGGAATTCGGGCGTTGATAAAATGCCCCAAGAATAGCACAAAAATGGCAATGAGAAACGACTCAAGCGGGCCAACAGTCAGTAGTTGATTCATAAACCCTCAAAATAAAAGTGATCAGATACAGGCAAAGCGTCTACCCAGTTTGCTGTAGCCCAGTCCGGTTTCTTTTATCACTTCTATCCGGGTGGGAATCCGTTCTTTCAGAGACTCGATATGGGAGATGATACCGACCATCTTGCCACTGGCATTCAGGCTATCCAGGGCGCTGAGTGCGGTTTCCAGTGTTTCCTGATCCAGTGTACCAAACCCTTCATCCAGAAACAGCGAGTCGATTCGGGTCTTGTGACTGACCAGATCAGACAGCCCCAGTGCCAGCGCCAGGCTGACCAGAAAGCTTTCACCACCGGACAGGGTTTTGATATCCCTTGCGGAGTCACCCTGCCAGGTATCCAACACTTCAAGGCTGAGTTCATCGTTGCTTTTTCGGTTGAGCAGATAGCGGGCATGGAGCTGTTCCAGCTGCCGGTTGGCCAGAAGAATCAGATGATCCAGCGTCAGGCCCTGGGCAAATTTACGGAACTTGTCGCCTTTGCTGGAGCCAATCAGGCCACTGAGTTGTGCCCAAACCTGATATTGATGCTCTTGCGCCGCAATATCCTTGAACAGGCTGGCCTGGCCAAGACGCTTGTCTTCGTCGTCTTTCAGCGCCTGTGTAATCTCACCCTGTCGTTGATTGATTAAACGAATACGATTGTCCAATGCGGTCAGTATGTCAGTCACTTCATCCAGGGATAGTTCAGTCGCTGGCTGTTCAATGTGGGCTTTCAGGTTGGCCTCCGCCGAGGCAAGCTTGCCTTTTGCCTCATGCAGCTGTTGTTCAATAGACTGTTTCAGTTCTGTCAGTGTCTTTCGCTCTTCTTTATCCAGCAGTGCTTGCTGGAAATGTTCATTATCCTGGAATGGACTGTCGTTTAACAATGCCTGCCAGGTTTTCCCGGCGATTGTCAGTTCTTCACTCAATGCTTCCTGTTCCATGGTCTGCTGTCGAACGATTCCGGTCAGCTGGCCCAGCTTGTCATCAATCGCTTTCAACTGACTCTGGCTTTGTTGATGGTGTGCCTTTGCTTCAACAACCCGTGACTTGAGTCGCTGTCGCTCATCACTCACAATTTTCTGGCCAAACAGATCCTGCCGTTGCTGTTGCTGCTGTTGTCTCTGAGCGTTGGTGTTATCCAGCGTTTGCTGAATTTCACGGAGGAGTTCGTCGGCTTTTTGCCGGTTTTGATGCTTGTGACTCAGCTGCTGGGTAATGGCCTGGATTTTCTCATCCAGCACTTGTTGTTCAGCGGTGATGTGCTGCCATTGTTGCCAGTTTTTTTCCTGCTGACTCAGCCAGGTTGATTGCTCTGACAGGATAGGAATCTCCAGATGCAGCGCAGTTTGAATTCTCTGCCTGATCTTCTCTTCCAAAGCTTGGTTGGCGTGTTGGCTTTGCTCAAGCTGTTGACGCTTTTCGGACAGCTGCTGGTCAATCTGGCTTTGCTGATGCTGGTTAACCTCCCGTTGATGGGTGTGTTGGGTCATGTCCTTATTCAGCTGGTCCAGCTGCTGCTGTTCAAGTTGAATGCGGCGATTAAGCTGGTTCAGTGCTTCAAGCTGCTTTTTCCGGGTCTCGCCGGTCTCTGAAAACTGTTTGAAGTGGCTCTGATACTCTTCGGTATTGTTGATCGATAGGGAAAGAGACTGGGCATTGCTGGTGGCGGACCAGTCTGATGTGACCTGGGCAAGCTGATTTTGCAGCTTGTTAATGGTCTGTTCTGAGGATTCCAGTTGTACCTGTAAGCGCGCAGCTTCTTTACTCAGCTTCTCGCCCTGAAGCTGCAGCTGCTCCAGTTCCCGTTGTCTGGCGGTTAAACGTTGTTCGGTATCGGAAATATTCAGCTGCTGATAATGTTCAATCGCCGGGTGTTCTGTGGCGCCGCAAAGGGGGCAGGCCTCTCCGGCCTGCAGTTGGTTGCGATAGTCCTTAAGGCTGGTGATCTGCCGCTCCTGAGCTAACAGCTGTTCCAGGTCATGACAGTGCTGCCTGACATTCCGGTACTCTGCCCTGCATCTTTCAATGTTGTCGGTGTGCTGTGCTGCCGATTGCTGCAGGTTGCTATGGAGGCTCTGCTCTTTCTGTAAATCAGCAGTGCAGTGGGTAAATTGCTGGTTGAGGTTATTCAGATGCAGCCATATCGGGTATTGATCATGCCACTGTTGCTGATCTGTCTGCAGCTGCGCTTCTTCCTGGCCATTTAACAGGGCTACTTTGTTCTCTAGCAGTGTTTTATTCTGGCTGGCCCGTTGTTCCCGTGTTCTGGCCAGAGACTGAATATACTCTTCCAGTGTCTGGTGTTGTGCGTTCAGGCTCTGGCGTTCCTGCTCTAATTGATGAATGGCTTGAACAAACTGCTGTTCACCCTGGCTGGCGGTTTCACGTTGCTCAAACAGGGTTTGTAATACCGGCAGCTGTTCTCCCAGCGTCTGCTGGTGTGCATTCTGTTCCAGGTAATGGTTAGCCACCTGACGCTGCTCAGTCAGTTGTTCCCGGGACTGCTGGTCATCAGCAATGCTTTTGTTCAGTATGCCCTGCTCATGTTCAGCCGCCTGCAATTTGCCTTTGATGGCCTGTTGTTCATTGGTCAGCCTCTCTATATCAGCATCCAGTGGGATGACTAGCTCTACCAGCAGGGATTCGGTTTGCTCCTGTTCCTGCTGATAGCTTTCCCAGGCATTCAACTGAATCTGGCACTGCTTCTGAACGCTTTCTGCCTGTTCGGTGGTGACCTGTTTTTCCTGTTGATGATCAGCCAGTGTCTTTTGTATCCGTTGATGCTTTTGTTTCAGTTCGCTCAACCGATCCCAGTCCGGCAGAAGCTCCATGGCGGGCAGGGCCTGCTCCAGACGTTTTATTTGCTCGCTGTGTTCTGCTTTGTGCTGAATGGCATTGTCCAAAGACTCCCGGGCTTTCTCCTGTTCACGTTCTCTGCTGGCCAGCTCTTCCAGCCAGCGTTTCTGATGGTTCAGGAAGAGGCGTTCATTGCTGGTTTCCTCCTGTTGTACGGCAAGCTGATTCTGTTCTTTTTTCAGCTCTGCAAGTCGATCGTCGTTCAGTAGAGAAATACCGCCCACTCTGGCCTTTAACAGTTCGAGTTGCTGCTCTTCGGTGCGCATGCGCTCAAAGGCCCGACGGGAGATTTCTCCGTATATTTCGGTACCGGTCAGTTCTTCCAGCAGTTCTGCCCGGTCATTGGCACTGGCTTCCAGAAAAGCGGCAAAACCACCCTGGGCCAGCATCATGGATTTGGTGAAACGCCCGAAGTCCAGGCCGGTCAGCTCACTGACCTTTTTCAATTTATCGCTGATACGGGTGGTAATAATCGTGCCGTCACTGTCGGCCAGCTCGACCTGTGGCGCCTGCAACTTGCCATCCGTTTTTCCCCTGGCCCGGCGTTGTGACCAGAAGGCCCGATAAGCTTTACCTTTGACTTCAAACTCAACTTCTGCGAGCGACTCAGCGGTATGTCGTGTCATCAGCTCGTTATCGGAAGCGGAGATCGTGGTCAGGCGGGGAGTCTGATGGTACATGGCAAGGCAGATGGCATCCAGTAACGTGGTTTTGCCAGCACCGGTCGGGCCGGTAATGGCAAAAAGACCCGTGTTGGTAAAAGGTTCACTCTGGAAGTCTATTTTCCACTCGCCCCTGAGGGAGTTAATATTTTTCAGGCGCAGGCTGAGAATTTTCATCAGGCGTTGTCCTTCTGGTCATGCTGCGCCAGTATGGGATGCTCTTTATCTGCTGCAAACACGTCTTCAAGTATTTCCTGAAACGCACCGGTCAGCTGCTGTGATTGGTCATCGGTAAGCTCTTCCTGCTGCAGCCGTTGCTGAAAAACATCTTCAACGTTCAATTCAGCCAGACTCTCCTGGTCGGCAACGGTTAAGGATGCTGCGGCTTTTTCCCGTTTTCTTCTTACCCTCAGCAGCTCAAATAAGGACAGTTCCTCTCTGGCAAGCACCATTTGTTCGACCCGGCTTTGCAGGTCATGAAGGTAAGCGTCAGTGGTGATTTCAATCTCCAGCCATGGGTTGAGTTCAGCCTGGGGTTGCTCATTTTCATTGGCCCGCTCACTGGCAAGAGTGGCCAGCTGCTGGTCAATACTGTCCAGGGAGCCCTTGAGGCTGATCAGAGGCCTGAAAACAGGAACAATGACGGACTCAATTTTATTCAGCTCGTTTTCCCTGAAGTCCACAATAATGACTTGCTTATCGGATCCGGCTTCATCAAAACTCAGCGGGATCGGTGAACCTGAATAGCGGATATGTTCCTGCTTCGCCACGACCTGTGGCCGGTGAAGGTGGCCGAGGGCAATGTAGTGAGCCTTGGGAAATGCGGATACCGGAAATGCCGACAGGGTCCCGATATAAATCTCACGCACGGATTCGCTCAGTTGCCCGCCTACTGTCGTTAAATGCCCTGTTGCAATAATGGGCAGCCGTTCCTCTGCCAGCTTTTCAGCTTCTGTATAAATGGTTTGATAGTGGGCAGCAATCGCCTGTTGCAGTGCCTGTTGTTTATCCTCACCGGTCTCTCCCGCCTGACTTTCCAGAACATCCCGTGATCGGACGAACGGAATGGCGCAGATAACCGCGCCGGGGTTGCCCTGAGCGTTGTTCAATACCAGAACCTGTTCCCGGGAGTCTTTACTGACGCCACCCACCACAAAGGTATTCAGGCAGGCCAGCAGCTCTTTTGACTCATTCAGTGTGGCCACCGAGTCATGGTTGCCACCAATCACGATAAGCTGTCGGCAGTGTGTATTTTGCAGGCTGACAATAAAACGGCTATACAGCCCTCTGGCATAGCTGGGTGGGGTACCGGTATCAAAGATATCACCGGCAATAATCAGGGCATCGATGCGCTGCTCTTGTACCCGCTCAATCAGCCAGTCCAGAAAGGCCTGGTGTTCTGCCTCCCGGCTTTTGCCCATAAAGTGCTGGCCAAGGTGCCAGTCAGATGTGTGAAGAATACGCATGATGCCTTAAGTTTCGGAAAGTCAGGGGGCAGCCTAATGTGAACATCCCCTGGTGAAAAAGTAAAAAAGTGAAGCTACACCAGAACCGAACTGTAGCCAATGATCTGGCACCAGGTTTTTGTTTCACTCTTCTTGCGAAATCGGTTCTTGCCAAAGGATAGCTTGATCATCATATCCTCGGTCGGTAGATTCTATATTATTTTTTCACAATTGCTCACATCGGACAGTTCCTTCTCTATTCTGTTTTTCATCTTCTATACTTCCACTCTGTTAACTCCTCCAATCCCAGCCACTATCAACAGGATTGAGTTGTGCCAGCATTTAAACGAACACTGTTGTGCTGTGCTGTTGCTGCCAGTTGGGCCAGCACTACAACAGCCCTAGCGAATTCTTCTTTTGATTCCTTCATCGATGACGCCACTATGGATGGCAGGCTGCGAACGGTTTACTACGACGTTCAAAATAAAGAAAAGGATAAAACCGCTGGTGCCTGGACAGGCGCATTATGGTTGCACCTGAATTCCGGTTATCTGGCCGATTTTCTGGCTATTGGTGGTACTTTTTATGGTGTTACCAAACTGCATATGGATGAAAACAACAGCCACGCCTATCAGCTGTTGATTGATGAAAAGAAAGCCAATGGAAAAATGGATGGTCAAGGCTATGGTAAGCTCGGTCAAGCCTGGGTTGACCTGAAATTACCAAACTCCATTGATCATATCTCTGGCCATATTCAGGCCGGACGACAGCTGGTGTATACCGGTTTGATCTCCAGTTCCGGCTCCCGTTCAGCACAAAGTACCTGGCGTGGATATAAACTGGAGGGGCAGCTCTTCGACTTTGACTTTGGTCTGGCCTTTGTTGATCAAATGTCTCTGCGGAACCAGACCGGCTTTCATGATTTAACCAACTTCAGTGGCAAACAGATTGACCGTATCATCGGAGGCGAACTCGCTTATACGTTCCATCTTGCTGATGACCGTAAACTGAAGCTGAAATACAGGAATGCCTTCGCCAAAGATTATCTGCACGGCCACAATGGTGAAGTGACATTCGAAACCCCCATTGCCGGAGACAGGGTTCTCACTCTGGGCGGTAAATACTACAAAACCAGGAAAGATGGTGACTTATGGGAAGGTAACGCCTGGTATAGCCCGGCCTTTGACGATGAAGCTACAGCAGGCAACCTGTTCGCGGCCCTGGATGTGGACTCATGGCATTTTGAAGCTGGTGTCAGCCATGTCAAAGCCGAAACATCTCAGGAAGCAGAAGGCAAGAATCCGGATGACACACCTAACGGCTATGTCCGCCCCGGACAATATTACTATGACTACGGTAAAAACACTCACGGTATCTGGGATTTAAACACCAGCGGCTTTGCCGAAGACATGTTATACGACGGTGAAACCGTCTGGATGATTGGTGCTTCCTATGACTTTTCCAGGTTAGGTGTGCAGGGTCTGGAGCTGGGCTATTCACTCCATTACGGCTCTGGAATGGAAGTCAAGGATAAAACAACAGGTTCAAAGAAAAGTACGTCTGAATACGAGAACGATTTCCATATTATTTATAAGTTCCCCCAGCCACAGCTTAAAGGCATGAAGTTCAAGCTAAAATACGGTATCTATCGAAACGATGAAGATTTGAGGAAAGCGATTAACAAGCAGGAAAACGACCTGCGTGTGTGGTTGGATTACAACTTCACACTGTTCTGATTGAGGAAAATTGCTGGTTCCCTAAGAGGCTGTCCGAGAATAGCGCCCGTCTAGGCGACCCCGTAGCGAG
>NZ_JAHHPM010000495.1 GCF_024606345.1 Endozoicomonas sp. YOMI1 | reverse complement strand
TCGTCAGTAGCACTGCTCGGCTGGCGTCTTGCGAAAAATGCTCAGGTTTAGATAATTTTGAGTAGGTTTGAGCAAGTTTTTAGGAGCGGCTTATTACAAGGTTGAGTTCGATTTCAGCGGCACTGATAAGCACAATGAAGGGCCATCGGTCAGAGTCATATTGGCCCCGCCGGTTACCCATGTGGTTGATGAAAAGTTGTGCCTTGCCCAGGTCATTCCGCACAGTGATTCTCTGTGGTGGTGGAAAGGAAGAGATGCCGCAAAATACAGCAGCTATAATTTTGACCGGGTGCAACAAATGATGAACGTGATGAATTCAGGGATTTATTTCCGCCAACCAGGATGGCCAGTATGCATCAGCTGATGCAACGACTGTTTCCTGCTGAAAGCCACTGGACACAACCTGTTGACTTTACCTCCGGAGAACATCAGCAAACCATCATCAAGACAGTACTGGAAAAATTTCATGAAAGAACCGGGCAGTCATCACCATCACAAGCCAGTACGGATTTTGAACTCCCAATGGAAGTGGACGAGAGAACGGTACCAGGCAACGCATTCTCTGTTGTAGATGACAACGAGTATGAACGCTTGGAGATGCGATTGAGTGAGCAACTGGCGGGGCTGAAATTGCGTAAAAATGTACCGGTCGAGGAAGACGGATTCACAAAGTATCAACAGAGTTGCTATCATTGCGGTGATTCTTTTATGACCAATAATCTTCTTCATGAAACGACAAACCCGGTCAAAATTAAACGACAAGAAAAGGGTTTTATCTACCGTTCTGGAATGCCTCTCCATAAAGCATGCAAAAAGGCAAGGCAGGAAGGCACAAGAAATGCCTCGAATCTAACCAGCGCCATGGAAAAAAATTACCCTTATGTCCCCAAAAAAGAACAAAAGATGAACGATCTCCAAAAGAGTACTAAAAACGGTTCAATAATTTATCAGAGATAACATCCTTTACTTACACAGGCTATATAATCCTTTACCCAAATGAAAAAAACGTATTTTAACCACCAATAAAATCAGTACTACTTTATATATTCAAAAATGATCATGATTTAAAAATGAAGAGAATGGGTAGTTTTTCCATACTAATGAACAAGAGCCATTGAATTATGCAAAATAGAGTAGGTTCAAACAATCTTAACAGGGAAAAAGATCAAGATAAGAACCAGCCAGATATACCCGAACAAATAAGTCGATTAAATCAAGTGTTAGCGAAACAAGTAAATCCGGAAGATACTGATACAAAGGAATTGCTTAATGGTATCACTGATATCATTACCAAAACGGTTGAGCACATGAATTACAATAAAAAGCAATCGTTTTCTTTTACTCAGGATGAAAGAAATATGCTGTGTAACACAATATTAAATGCTATCCAGAAGACATCAGCCAGAGAACATACAGTGACATTTAAACATCTGGCTCCTGAATTAGTTAATAGCATTGAACAGATAATAACGATGCTACCTGTTCCAGAAACTTGAGTATCTTCTACACGCTCTAAAAGCTCACTCAATTCATTTTCAAGACCATACCTCTTCATTTTATGATGAATTGTGTTAATGCCTGTTCCCAGCGCATCTGCCAAACGCTGCCTACCTTTTATTGGTTCTTTTTGAAAATAGGTAGATATGTACGATTTAATCCAAACCACCATTCCACTATAAAATACTCTTTTTATTTCTCTCATCAATAAAACCGATGACACTCTGAAGCTCTGCTATGCTGATCATGCAGTCAGTGCATTGCTTATTATATAGAACTGCCATCGCCTGAATCCCAGGCTGAGAAATAGCACTCTTTTTCCCAATAATTTCTAATAAGGGTGTTGCATGGCTGTCTGACTACAAAATGGTTTAACACAAGGCTTTGTAACAACAAAAGACAGGTAGCTGTATGTCGCTAGAAACAAGAGTTGAGATGCTGGAGAAACAACACCAGTCCCTCTACAACACAATTCATGGACTGGTAAAAGCAATGGCGGATATCAAACACATCGCATTGAAAAACCAGCATGAGATCATTGGCGTCAAGGTCAATATGTCAGGTATTCAGGCAGAGGTTACCAGCGTTAAAGAGGATGTCTCCGAACTGGCCCAGGCCACGCTGTCCGGTTTTGAGCGCACCAGTGAGTTAATGACTAATACCCACAAAATTCTGGATGATATCAGCGAGCACCTGGACACCATTAATGGTCGGCTCGATGAAACCAACAAACTGGTCGATGGCACCCATGAGCGTGTTGATGAAACCTATGAACGATTAAACGAGACGAATGAACGTCTTGGTGAAAACAATGAACGCCTTGATGAAGCCAATGAACGGCTGGATGAAAACAATGAACGTCTCAGCAGTACCAATGAGTGGCTTGGTGGCATCAATCAGCGCCTTGAAGGTGTGGAGAGTCAGGTAAAAGAGGTTCGAAAAGATATTCTCACGCTTGGGCAAATGATCAAGCACCGTCTACCAGAGAAGTAATTTTCTTTCGACTTCCCCTCTTGTTTCAACTTTCCTCCCATGCTCCGTGGGTGTTACGAAGGGCTTTAAAAAGAAGGGAACCACAAAGGCTTTTATACCTTTTGCAACACCCTCACTCCACGTGGGAACCAGAAGAGGGCTCTGCTTATTGTCAGAACCTTGGAGTCCTGATTTTAGCCATCACGGACTCAAGATAGTTGACCATATCCGGGAACAGGGATTCACAGATGGCCTGATGTTCCTCTGTTTCTGTCTTTTGCAGAATAGTCTTCATCATACTGTGCAGTTCATCCTTCTCCTGATCACTGAACGAATAGTGATGATCAGGTTCATGGTGAATAAAATCCACCATTTCTGTCAGTCCATAACTGAGCGCCTCAAGGACAACCTCCCGGTCGATCTCGCCCGACTCAAGCAATCCTGTTAACAGTTGTTTCACTTGACTTATTTCTTCATCAATATCGCAAGGATTATTTTTGCCTGATATGGATTCTGCTTTTGAATTAAGATAATTGTCTTTGATAAACTGTTTAAGCTCTCTTTCTTTAACGGTATCGGTCTCTGATACGGCAAGATCATCCTCTGTAAGACCAGGGCTTTCCCGGAACAGTGAAAAATATTTTTCCTGAAAACAATCATCATAATCCATGATCAATCACCGCCTCTATTAGCAGCTGCCAATAAGCATCAGATTATACCGGTAGCCCCCTGGCTTCAGGCTTATTGACTGGCAAGGACACTGAACGATCTTTTAATAATGCTTGATGCAACTTCAAAACATCGCGGTATTCAGCGTCTGACTGACCAGAGAGCGCACTGATAAATGGACTGGTGACCACTTTGGACAGCACGCCCTGCGGATCCTGATGCAAACAGTAATAAGCAACTTTACCCCAGAGTGTTTTTGGCGCGGCATCAATTGACCGGCTTAAATTCAAACGGAACCGGTTCAATGGATGGATGGAAATTTGATGATCATCAGCGTAAGTGTCAAGACAACTTGCTGATTCGGATTCAGTTGCCGGTTCCCGGATATCCTGCTCATAGGCCATCAGTTGCTCTTCTGAACCATCGGTGGCTTTTGATCTTCCGGAAAGATAAGACGTCCCACTCAAAATCGTGATCATCAGCTCATTAATGACATTGGCTATCACGATACTCTGAATTTTCCCCGGTTTAACGCCATCGGCAAACAGATGATCGGTCATCACCTGTACTCCCAGGGCAGCACTCCTGAATATGGCTAACCGAAAGAGGACAAAAAACAACCATGTCTTTGCTGGAGACACGCCTTTGTCAATCAGCCTGGACTGCACGCCAGCCCCCAAACCAAGAATAACGGTCTGTGCTAAAAGCAGGTCAGTAAACAGCTTGCGAGGGTTACTGTTTTCAGTACTGCCGGTAATAAGATACTCTCCCCCGGCAATGGCGGCACCAATGGTAAGCATCGACAGAATCTGACTGCCAAAAACCTCCATCACCCACATTTTTGCACTTACGCAGCGTTTCTTGGCGGGGTTTTCAATAAATTGACTACTGACTCCCAGGGCATTCTTAGTGGTCTGAAAACCGAAAAAGCTGCCCAGACTAAGTATGACACCGGCATATTTATACCTTTCCAATACCGGGTTATCCGACGGGGTTCCGATAACACTGGTACTGGGGAACCCCTTAGCCATTTGTATTGTGGCCGCCAATTCATCCCCGCCCAGAATCAGTCCGGAGCCAATACAGGTAGTGATAAAAGCATGTAAAAATGTTCTAAGATCAACCTCCGGATTTTTCGATGCATGGCTCAGGGCGCCACCAAGACTTCTGAACAACATTCTGTAGGCTTCCGGCTGGCTGTTCCAATGTTCAAAGTCGTGTTCAAACAGCGCCGCCGGAATAGCGGCTCCATTGGCAAAAATAGCGTTGTGTGTACCATAACGACCACCATCATGACTGGCACGTTCCAGATGGGTCACTGCAGGAATGATAAAGTCGTTTACCTTCAGTGTTGAATCAACCACCTGATAGTTGCCAGTCCGGGAATCGGTTGACTCTGATTTCGTCAGTTGATAATCCATAACCCGCCGCTCCCCGAAATCCAGAATACAGTGAATTTTCCCCGCCTCACTTTCCTGCTCACCACTTACCCAGAAACCACCCACCACACGTTCATAAGTTTCACCTGCCGTGTTTTTCACATTAACCATGATGGTTTTATCATTTCTGCAGATAAAGCAACCCGGTTTTGGCTTGTTTAAGGAACAGGTAATAGTTAATGCATCAGGGGTATTATTGTGACCTTTTGATTGAATAATAAAGCTGACTGGGCCTTCTTTTAATCTTTCTGTCATGCTTTCAACCTTACTTCCCGGCCTCTCTTTTATTTCCATTCCGCGCAGGGTATCTTTCTGCCTGAGTTCAACCGCGATTTGATGGGGCAGTTTATCAGCAAACTGCTGAAAGAGAGGCTCTGTGCCATTTGAATGAGCAACTGGTGTTAATGAAATAGCATTGTCTTGTAACTGAGTTCTAAGGCTCAAAGAAAACCCTGATTCTATCATACCGATAACATCTCAATTTATTTTTAAAGATAAGAATAGTGATCAAAGCAAAAGGCGCTTGGTGAAATGTCATTTCAGAAATGATTTTTTTTTGAAATCAACAACACCAGAAGCCGAGATTCCACAACATGAAAAATAGCTATAACAACCAAAAGCTCAAGTTTTTTTGTTTATAAAACTTTGCTCCTGACTTATACCTGATAATTACATTTTTGTGACATTCAAAATCGGGCGGTAATACTACCGAATACTATAAGACAGATGACATACCGTAAGTAGTTGGCCAAATGGAATCGTATATTTCTGGCTAAGTGGACAGTTACTATACAAGGCACAAC
>NZ_JAHHPM010000494.1 GCF_024606345.1 Endozoicomonas sp. YOMI1 | reverse complement strand
CCCTGCCCTGAAACCGGACTTTCAACGGCAACTGGAAGCCGCCATGCACGGTGCCTCTGATCTGCTACAAGTCACTGGCAGCGATCGTGAAGACTGTCGGTCGGATTCCTATGTCCAAACTTACCAGCTCAAACCCGATAAAACGGCGATCACCGAGAAATTTGAGCTGACGCCCTTGCCACTGCAGAACATGGAAAAGTATCTGGATGATAATGTCCGGCGTTTTATTGCCAGCCGTGCAGGCATTCACACCTGTGCAAGCCCTGACCATAAAGACTGCAAAACTGACCGGCAAAATGGGATTACCCGTGGCATCCACAATAGCTTCCATGATCTCAGACAAGTCCGCGTGCCAACAGGGATGACTCGCCTGGAAAAGATGCAGTGTCGCCAGGATTTCAATTTACTAAGCACTGAAACACAAGGGGCCATCGCTCAAGAGGTGCAACGACTGAAATCCGAGGGGATACTTATGAGTCTCGGCACATTAACACAGGAAACCCTGAAATCACCTCCGGCAAAAAGAGCGCTTGAGCAAAGAGGATTTGCGGTGGTCAGTGAGAAGCGCTTCAGGGGATATGATGACACAGGCAAGGTAAACCTGCAGGAAATGCTGGTGCCCGTGCGGGTTCAGTCCAGACCATGATGCTTTTGTTTTGCCGTTAAGGAATTGAGCCTCCTGGTTGGCGTGAAAAACAGATTGTCCTGTTGCCTGAATCCAACCTACTGGTTTCGGGCTGCAGACTGGATATCCGGATCAGAATTGACGGCAAGCATTACCAGGGATTTATCATTTCTGAGACGGTCGCTGGCATATTTTAAAAACTCTCCTTGCTGTTCTATTGCAGATTTAGACCAGTGTTTATGAAAAAAAGTTTCAACACACTTATGGGAATAATTTTTCCTTCAGGAGTTCATTTTTCAAAGAATAAGGCAAATTTAAAGAAGATATTGTTCGTTTATCAAGCACTTCAAGCAGCCTCCTCTTGCACAAACTTACCAGACTGAGAGGCGTTTCTTGCGGGTTGTAGCCAAATTTCTGAGTGACTTTACGGATAACATCCGGTGTCAGGCTTCTTTCCGGACAGCTGCCGTAATAGAGCAGCTCAAAAGCAATGTCCCAGTATTCCCATTGGTTTGCCGAGAACAGAGGAGTACCATTACCAGTATAACGACTATGAACATCCGCCTTATGCCGCAACAATAACTGCACCATTCTGCAATCTCCTGAATCAGCCGCCCGGGTCAAGGGCGTATACTTCCCATAGGTTTTGCTGTGAACATCGGCACCGGATTGCAACAATAACTGCACCACCCGGTAATGTCCTGCAGCAGCGGCCTGCGTCAGGGGCGTATACTTCCCAGCGGTATTGCCGTGAACATTGGCACCGGATTGCAACAATAACTGCACCATCTGGTAATATCCTGCAGCAGCGGCCTGCGTCAGGGGCGTATACTTCCCAACGGTATTGCCGTGAACATTGGCACCCGATTGCAACAATAACTGAACCACCGGGTAATGTCCTGCAGCAACCGCCTGCGTCAAGGGCGTATACTCCCCAACGGTATTACCGTGAACATTGGCACCGGATTGCAACAATAACTGCACCACCGGGTAATGTCCTGCGGCAGCCGCCTGCGTCAAAGGCGTATATTTCCCAACGGTATTACCGTGAACATCGGCACCGGATTGCAACAATAACTGCACCACCGGGTAATGTCCTGCGGCTGCCGCCTGCGTCAAGGGCGTATATTTCCCAAAGGTATCACCGCGAACCTTGGCACCTGATTGCAACAGCAGTTTGACAATTTCAAGTTGCCCGGATGCAGCCGCCATGACCAGCGGGGGGGGGAGGATAGTCCCTATAAAAGGTATTGCAATCAGGATCAGCACCCGATTGCAACAGAAGTTCCACTAACTCAATGTCCTGCTTGGCGACAGCCCCTGACAGTGGTGAAAATAGTCTGTATTTATGGCCGTTCACTTCAACCGCATTATACTTCAACAGCAATTTCACGATCTCAATGCAAGCTTTCTCAACAGCTATTCTAAGTAGACCTTTCACGTTACCCGGACCTTGCCACTGAGCGCCATGTTCCAGCAACAGCTTAACCAGCTGAACATGCCCATGACTGACCGCTTCGCTCAGGGAATTCGACCTGAAATAGCCGCCATCAAAGCTGTTAATGTTGGCCCCATGACCCACCAGTAGCCGGGCAATCTCAATATATCCCATACCCGCCGCTTTGCACAGTGGCGTCCCCCTTCCAGAAGCATTACTATTAGCGTCGGCTCCCATATTCAGTAACAGTCGTACGCTCTCGATATGCCCATGCACTGTAGCCTGATTCAGTGGCGTTCCGCCTTTGTTGGCAAAGCTGTGAATGTCTGCTCCATGCTCCAGCAACAGGCTTATTGCCTCGACCTGTCCGTTTCTGGCAGCCTGGGTCAGGGGAGTCCGCCAGCCAGTGGTATTGCCGTTAATATCCGCCTGGTAATCCAGCAACAGCTGCATAAGTTCAGTGTTACCCCGGGCAGTAGCCGTGGCCAGTGGCGTCATGCCCCTGGAATCGCAGTAGTCGACATGTGCCCCGGACTCCAACAGCAACCTCGCGATGTCAACTAACCCGTACATGGCAGCCCGGGTCAGTGGGGTAAACCCTTCCCTGCCGGGGAACCTGAGGGCTTTACGCTGCTTGCGCAACCCTTCGTTGCTGCCATTAACCTCGGTGCCATTTTGCAGCAGCCATGCCACCATCTTGATATCCCCGCACTCAACTGCGCAATTCAGCGGGACTCTGCTGGCAGCGCCGGTGCAGTTTACGACTGTACTGCTGTTTGTACTATTGTTTTTGTCGCCGGTTCCTGTAGCAGCCAGGCCTTCCGTCCTGACTCCGGATTGTACGGCCACAGACCGATTGTGCCCATAGGAAGGCTGTAACCCGGCGCTGTCGGATATTCCCGAATCGTCGGGACCAGAGCTGCGAGGAATCTGTTTTTCATACGTGGGTAATGCAGTGTCGTCCAGTTTCTCCGAAGCTTTTGAGGCTCCAGCGGCACCGGCTGTTAGCAAGTCAAGGTGTCCTCCGACATTAAGTGGTTGCATGGTCACGTGTCATCTGTTCGAATAGATTTCAGGGTGCTTAGAGCAATCACCCTGGAAAAAAGTTCCGGCTTGTTAACCGCAGTCGGTGATTTCTGCCTTGATGTGACAGAAATTGTTAAATGATGCTTTCTTTTAAAGTCTCTTAACCGTTCGAATATATCCATGTGCATTAAATAATTTACGCATATTATCAAGACCAGTGATCATCAATGGGGCTGAATCTCCGAATTTACTAATATATTCTCCCTTGCCTAAATATACTGCAGAATGACACCTTTCATTATTTTTCCCAAAAATAGTAATAGCAGTCCCGGCTATTAAAGCATCATTTATCTCAGCAGATTTTACTTCTGCGCTAAATAATTGGTCATAGCATAGGTGCTTGTCGTTAAAATGGCCCATCATAAATGGTGCATCCAGAACAAAATGCAAGAAACCATGGCAGTCCAAAATATTAGGCTTTCCTTCAAAATAGATGAAAAAATCATGAATTTTTCTTGATAACCATTCAGGGATATCAAGTTTTTTAGATTTTTTAAAAAAATCAATGTTTGCAAGAGTATGACTTAACTTCGGCTTTCTTTTCAGGTCAGCATAATATGAAAACTCATCCTTCAGATTTTTATTTAACAATAAATGACCGGTATGATTTTTCTGTTTCTGGCCTTTAAGCAGTTTAAAGGTGATTGATTTTCCATCAGTGAAAATATCTCTTGTTATGTGGTGTAGCAGGTTTTTTCTATGTTTTAAATCCAGCCTGTAGGTTACTCTATTAATTTCTTTACTGACTTCCCTGTTTATTAGTCGACATGTTTCTCTTAATGCTAAAAAATCCCTTTTCTCAAGATGGGAAAAAATCACTTTTCTTGCACAGTCAATTTTGAGAATACTGGTTAAGAATACAGTAGATTTAACAGGTCGATCACATTCCCTGGTAACCTCGACCTCTCCAGGCAATTTAAATAGGATAGATGTATTATCAGTAATCATGTGAACTGCAAAATTTTCAGAATTAAGAAATTTAAGTATGTACTCAAAAAGCCGGATTTTCCCCACGACAGCCACTGCGCAGCACCCTTGATCTCCTGAGTCAATCCCCGGGAATATTCCGCTACCGGGAGGCTGTCCGAGAATAGACTGCCCTACTGCGGTGGCAGCAAATTAGCTTATAACAATTCAAATAATCATTCTCTGCAGCCAGTTCGAGAGCTTTTGTATCAACTTCGGTCACATAGCTACGGCTATGCTCCCTTCGTTGTGCCTTGCATTGTAA
>NZ_JAHHPM010000493.1 GCF_024606345.1 Endozoicomonas sp. YOMI1 | reverse complement strand
ATCGCAACCGCAGTAGGGCAGACTATTCTCGGACAGCCTCCTAGGGTTGCACAGAAGATAGCCAGAAACTGAATTTATCCGATTCAAGGTAAGCGTCCTTAATATTGCACGATTGTACAATGCTAGAAAAGCATTCATGACTGTATTACCTTTACTTCCCATGTAACTATATATGATATGCCTTCATATGCCTTCGCAGACCCTTTGGCATCTGCAGGTAGTTTGCGAATGACACCAGTTATGCAACAAGCCTGACGCTTATCAGCTCTCTGGTAATAAAATGCTATGACACTTATCATTGGCCGCTGTTTCAGCGGCTCAGTGTTGTCTTTTTGTTACAAAGAGCCCAACAGCACTATGACAGATAAATAGCAATGGTATAGTTCATCACCGGAACGATAGTAATGCATTTTGCAAGACTGTCAGGATTAAGCGGGGTCATTGGCCCCTGATGTGAATGCCGTATCGGCAGGGAAGTCCCGATCAGAGTATCGGCTCCCGAGTGTCATCACTGGCCTGATGCCATGCAGGTGCTGGACCTTCCAGGAACCAATAAACTAATGAAGCAACCATCTAAATCTGGTCTTAGACAAGAAGCCGTTAGCCAACAAGAAGCTTTCAGCAAAGAAGACTTGTTACGCTGTTCACAGGGCGAGCTTTTTGGTGCTGGTAATGCTCAGCTCCCAGCTCCTGATATGTTGATGCTTGACCGCATCGTTCGCATTTCTGAACAAGGCGGTGCCTATGGCAAAGGCGAGATCATCGCAGAACTGGATATCAATCCAGACCTCTGGTTCTTCTCCTGCCACTTCCCGGGAGACCCGGTTATGCCGGGATGTCTCGGACTGGACGCCATGTGGCAGCTGGTTGGCTTCTACCTGGGCTGGATGGGCAACCCTGGCCGGGGACGCGCCCTTGGCAGTGGCGAGGTAAAATTTACCGGCCAGATTCTGCCCACGAACAAAAAAGTAACATACCGCATTGATATTAAACGTATCATCGCACGCAAACTGATTCTGGGCATTGCTGATGGATCAGTCAGTGTTGATGGTCGGGAAATTTACACCGCGGAAGGACTTCGGGTAGGTCTTTTCCAGAACACTGACGTTTTCTGATTTCCCTGCTCCCTCTTGCCCGTTGGACAAGAGAGATAGCCGGGATCTGACACTGGTTTTTTCTGACTTAAACAGGCTATTCAGGTTGACATCAATGAAACGTGTTGTAATTACAGGGATTGGCATCACATCCTGCCTGGGTATCACCCGGGATGAGGTAGCCGAGAGCCTTAAACTTGGGCGCTCCGGCATTCGCTTCAACGAAAGCTATAAGGAACATGGTTTCCGAAGCCAGGTATCCGGCACAGTAGACATCGATTTCGAACAGTTTATTGACCGCAAAACCCTGCGCTTCATGGGCAACGCCGCTGCCTATGCCTATATTGCCATGAAGCAGGCCATTGACGATGCTGGTCTGACTGAAGATCAGGTTTCCAACCCCCGTACCGGACTGATTGCGGCTTCTGGCGGAGCCTCATCGGAAAATATTGTCGACTCTGCGGACATCATGAGAGAAAAAGGTGTCAAACGCGTCGGCCCATACCGTGTTACCCGCACCATGGGCAGTACCGTGTCGGCCTGCCTTGCCACCCCGTTTAAAATCAAGGGCGTTAACTACTCAATTACCTCTGCCTGTGCAACCAGCGCACACTGTATTGGCAATGCTATTGAACAGATCCAGCTGGGCAGGCAGGACATCGTCTTTGCCGGTGGTGGTGAAGAAGAACACTGGACACAAACCGGCCTGTTCGATGCCATGGGGGCACTGAGCACCAGGTACAATGACACACCTGAGCAGGCTTCCCGTGCCTATGATGCTGATCGGGATGGCTTCGTTATCGCCGGTGGCGGCGGTATGATTGTGGTGGAAGAGCTTGAGCATGCCAAAGCCCGTGGCGCCAGAATTTATGCTGAGATTACCGGCTATGGTGCCACTTCCGATGGCTATGACATGGTAGCGCCTTCCGGTGAAGGTGCTGCCCGCTGTATGCGCATGGCCATGGAAACTATTACCGCGCCTA
Organism: Endozoicomonas sp. YOMI1; assembly: GCF_024606345.1. GTDB lineage: Bacteria > Pseudomonadota > Gammaproteobacteria > Pseudomonadales > Endozoicomonadaceae > Endozoicomonas. The sequence continues at coordinate 4,326 of NZ_JAHHPM010000493.1, read as the reverse complement.
TTGATTACATCAATACTCACGGAACCAGCACACCGGTCGGTGATGTGGCCGAGTTGAAAGCGCTTATTGACGTATTTGGCGAGCAGATGCCAGTGATCAGCTCCACCAAATCACTGTCCGGACACTCGCTGGGTGCTGCTGGCGTTCAGGAAGCCATATACTGCCTGCTGATGATGAAGCACAACTTCATCACCGCTTCTGCTAATGTTCAGAATCTGGATGAAGCGGCTAAAAATCTGCCCATTCTGACCGGTGAAGCCCGCGAACAAACCCTGAACCGGATTATGTCCAACAGCTTTGGCTTTGGTGGAACCAATGCCTGCCTGGTATTTGAACGTTACCAGTGATCATTACTTGTGCAGAACAGCAGCTAATACCCATACAGCCCCACTCCCATGCTCTGCATGGGAATGCATACCGCAGCCTGAAGTATATGATATCGAGCAAGTTTTTGATACTTAACTCACTATGTTCAGACGGCCATTTCCAGCAACAGCTTGTTAAGACGCTGAACATAAGCAGCCGGATCGTCCAGTTGACCACCAGCCGCCAGACTGGCCTGATCAAATACCACACGGGTCAGATCGGCAAAGCGATCTTCATCCACTTCCTTATCCAGTCGGCCAATCAATGGGTGTTCCGGGTTAATCTCAAAGATCGGTTTGGATTCTGGCATGCTCTGGCCTGCAGCTTCCATAATGCGGCGCATCTGCATCCCCATATCGTTCTGCCCAACCACCAGACAGGCTGGAGAGTCCGTCAGACGATGAGTCACCCGAACCGCTTCGACATCAGCACCCAGCACATCCTGGATGCGCTTGACCAGATCTTCATTCTCTTTAGCCGCCTCTTCCTGGGCCTGCTTCTCTTCTTCGGAGTCCAGCTTACCGAGGTCGAGATCACCACGGCCAATATCCACGAATGATTTGCCGTCAAACTCGAACAGGTGCGACATCAGCCACTCATCAACACGGTCAGAAAGCAACAGAACTTCCAGCCCTTTCTTGCGGAATACCTCCAGATGTGGACTGTTGGCCGCCGCTTTGGGCGTTTCTGCGGTGATGTAGTAGATCTTGTCCTGACCTTCCTGCATCCGGGAAACGTAGCCTTCCAGGGATTGATCCTGCTCAACACCCTGGCTCTCAGTGGATGAGAAACGCAGAAGTTTGGCTATACGCTCACGGTTGGCATAATCTTCTGTCGGCCCTTCTTTGAGCACCTGGCCAAACTCTTTCCAGAAACTGGCGTATTGTTCAGGCTCTTTCCTGGCCAGTTTCTCCAGCATATCCAGCACACGTTTAGTCAGCGCGGTTTTTATGCTGTCAACGGCAGGGTCTTTTTGCAGGATCTCGCGGGAAACGTTCAGAGATAGATCGTTAGAGTCAACCACACCCTTGATAAAGCGCAGGTACATGGGCAGGAATTCATCGGCCTGATCCATGATAAAGACACGCTGAACATAGAGTTTCAGCCCTTTCTGCATATCACGGTTATACAGGTCAAAGGGGGCTTTGGCTGGAATATAAAGCAGGCTCTTGTATTCCAGTTTCCCTTCTACCCAGTTATGGCTCCACTTCAGCGGGTCGGTATGGTCATGACTGATGTGTTTGTAAAACTCTTTATACTCATCATCCGTGATGTCGCTGCGGGAACGGGTCCACAGGGCTTTCGCCGTATTCACCGTTTCCCACTCTGGCGCTTTGTCTTTCGCTTCTTTTTCTTCTTCCTCTTCCTCTGCCGTCGGCATCTCTTCCTTGCGCATCAGGATTGGCATGGAGATATGGTAAGAGTATTTGCGGATGATATTACGCAGGCGCCAGCCATCAGCATACTCTTCAGCTTCAGGCTTCAGGTGCAGAATAATGGTGGTACCCCGCTTGTCCTTCGCTATTGGCTCAACCGTAAACTCACCGGAGCCATCAGACACCCAGCGCACGGCCTCTTCTGTGTCCACCTTGCGGGTTTCAACGGTCACCTTGTCAGCAACGATAAATGCGGAATAGAAACCGACACCAAACTGACCGATCAGCTGAGAATCTTTCTTCTGGTCACCCGTCAGTGTTTTCAGGAAATCCGAAGTACCGGATTTGGCAATGGTCCCCAGATGGGCAATCACATCTTCACGGTTCATACCAATACCGTTATCCGCGATCGTTACGGTTTTGGCTTCCTTATCGAAATCCACCCGGATGGCAAGATTAGGGTCATTTTCCAGCAACCCGCTGTTATGGAGTGTCTGGTAACGCAGCTTGTCTGCGGCATCGGAAGCATTGGAAATCAGCTCCCGTAAAAAAATCTCCCGATTGGAATAGAGAGAGTGAATCATCAGGTGCAGAAGCTGTTTCACCTCAGTCTGAAAACCCAGTGTCTCTTTTTTCGCTTCGACTGTCATTGGAACCTCAATCCCGGTTGATCATCATATTGAGTATTTTGATAGTCAGGAGATATGGGCAGTGGTTGAGATTTCAACCCTATTTGGGTTTTTGGTTATTAAATTTCATTCATTTTTTGCTTTATTCGATTCTCGCATAAAGGCGGTAGCTTGCTTACCCGCGATTTTTGCCTGTTCTTTATCACCGGTCTTCTTCAAAACTTCATAGTAAGCCTTCTTGTAAACCTTCAGGTAAGCCTTCCCTTGCTCGGACTCACGGTAAGCCTTATTGTAAGCCCTGCGTTTCTCGGACTGTGCCCAAGCCCGTTGGTAATTCTTTCTTTTTTCGGACCCTGCGTAAGCTTTTTCTTTCCTGGACTGCTGCCCGTGAGCACCTGCGAGTGTGAGGGGCAGAGGTTCACCAGAACCGGACGATTCAGGTGCAACAGGTACAATTGCATCAAGATCTTCTTGTGAAAATTCAGGAAACCATAATTCATTTGTAATGGTTGGTAAATGAGCAATTGAAAAATCATTTAGCGAACGTGGAGAAAGTGGTATGTCCTGATTTTTTTCTTCCTGCTGCAAATATCCATAACGAAATGAATTAATTTCCTGCGCAGAAAAGCCTGCCATACTTGGTTGTGAACTGAAAGCGTCCGGTGGTATTGAAGGTGATTCTCGAGAATCCTGTAACCAGGAATAATCAGGAACAAAATTTGGGTCTATACTAAATCTGTCCATTGAATTACTGCACTATTGAATTACAGCTTAAGACTAATCTTTCTTATAAAAAGTTCCTACCTAAAAACAATTCAATATTTATGTCAAACAAGCATAAGGATTGGGTGAAATTCTCATACTGGCTGTCTTTTCTGAGTTTGTGCTTCACGCAATGCCCCATAGCAACAAATTTCGTCCGGCCTGGTATAGGGTAATGGCCAAACACCGGTATGATGCTTACTGGAATACGACACCGTTCCAGTGAGAGGCCGCCCCGATGGAAGTATGTCAGCCATTGGCTAAAACCGCCAATCCTTTCCTCGGACAGCCTCCTAACGAATGGAACCGTAAGAAGCATGTTGACCGGCTAGTAGTGGTGGCAATTCACTGGATGGATTGATTTTTCTTCCTTCCAGGGCTGCTTTTATCATTTTTACAGTTTCTTTGTCTCCACGATTGAATAGAGCGGCGTGTTGAGCGGCGCGAATAGGTGACTTGGTCAGCAAAGAAAAACGACCAATGCTCAATTTTTTCAATTTTTTCTTTGGATCTGCATCATTAGCTAATAAGAGTTCAACAATCTCATTGTTACCCTCTTCAGCTGCAATATAGAGAGGCGTAGCCCCATCTTTAGCAGCCTGATTAATATAAGCTCCTTTGTCGATCAACAGCCGAACAATCTCAATAAGCCCGTTTCCCACAGCATATGTGAGTGGCGTTTCCCCATTTTTCTTAGTGGCATAGTTAACATCAGCCCCCTCGTTGATCAGCAGCCGGGCCAGCTCAACATGCCTTCCGGCAAGTGCAATAACCAGCAAAGAAAACTTATCCCCGGTTGTTACGGTTAGGTAATCCCTGTTAATAATAGATCTGTCTTTTTGTATTTCCCTCTCCAGACAGCCGAGATCACCTACCCTGCAAGCCGCCACTGGTGCGGGCTCATTGTAGGGGTTGTCACGGCTTGCTCCAGAAATGGCTGAACTACGCGTATCCAATCGCTGATAGGAAAAATACCTGCTAATTGACTCCATCACTACCCTTATATCCTCGTCAATTTTATTTCAGTCATAAGCAGTTAACCAAATGAAATCATATTTTCTGACTAAGTGATCAGTCGCTCCCGGCAACTGCTCCTTCGTTGCTCTAGCTCCTGCATCCATGCAGTCGTGCGGCGTTACAACTTCGGTCACATAGCTACGGCTATGCTCCCTTCGTTGTGCCTTGCATTGTAA
>NZ_JAHHPM010000492.1 GCF_024606345.1 Endozoicomonas sp. YOMI1 | reverse complement strand
AGCAGGGCTTGTTGCGTTCGTTGCTTTTTATTTCAACTGTTCCCGGAGTGTAAACGCCTATCCTGCCACCACGAGGCTATCAAGAAGATGGCGTTTCTGTAGGGTTTAAATGTTCTAAAGTGCATGGTGCTGGCAGTTCATGGGGGTTTCGTAACCCGGTTGTGTCAATGATTGGTTCGACTTCACCTTGAATTTCTGTCGGTACGACAGTTACTACAGGAACGTGAGAGATAATCAAGGGCAACCCGGGCTGTTGTGTGATTACTCTGGAGCCAATGGAAGGTTGACGAACGTTATCACTCCCAATGGACTTCATTTTTGCTAAAAAGTTTCTGCAATTTCTCTTAAGGTGTAAATTAATTACCTACCCTGCCATTACGATGATGACACGAAAGTAATATAAGCACCGCAATACCAAGAAAAGACCACAAAGCAATTTTTGCAAAAACTTAAGTCTTCATAAATCCAGTCATTGAACTAGAACGCTCCCTGATGGTTCAAAAAAAATGGCCGCAGCCAAAAGTCTTCAATGATGACTTTTGGCTGCGGCCTAACTGACAGGGAGTCTCGAAAGCTTAATTCGGTATGCTTATGAAGAGGGTGGCAAGTTATTGCTGCCGCTTGATTGTCAGCTGGGAAGGAACTCCTTGCCCCAGCCAGTGCCCGCAATTCCACGCTCAATCATTGATTCAATAGACTCACTGTCATAACCCATTTCAGCTAACACTTCCCTGGTTGAATGACCAAACTTTTCAGTAGGCGTGGCGGCTACGATAGCTGACTCTGTGGGACGAATGGAATAATGGTCGATCTGTGTAATCTGGTGGCCGCTGGGATGCTCAGGATAGATCGAGAAGGCAAAGCTGCCCAGGTCGGTACCTGCTTTACCATCGGCAACACGGCTGTATTGCGCTCTTAGATGTTCAATAGCCTGTGGAAGGGCCGAAGCGACATCTACCTTGTCCAACGCGGACTTCCAGTAAACGGCTGGAGCCCTTTTAAAGGCTTCTGTCAGATAGTCTGAAAGATTGTCAGCAGTCATTATACCTCCGAGACCTTCTACTTGACCCAGCCTGCCCAGCTCGGAGTCATTGCTGTCCAGATAAATCCATCCTTCCTGGGTTTCATAGAAGTGAGACAGCGCGTTATAACCCAGAGCCTGTCGACCTGATGGCTCATCAAACGAAGCTCTTCCCTGGTAGTCAAAGGCAAAGGGAATCTGTGCCAGGTTGGTTACCGCAGATAATGACGTTCTTGCCCGGGTAGGCTGACCTGTTTTCTGGCGGTGGTAGAGGGCAACCGCCATAGCCAGTCCGCCGGAGAAACCGCAGTTGACGTCCAGGGTGCCGAGGTGGGCGTGTTCTTCCGGAGTCTGTGGGCCACCGAAGCGACTCATGATGCCACTGTTGGCCTGAATGATGTCGTCATAACCAATGTAATTGGTTTTTGGACCGGGCAAAGGACCGCCCAGACAATCCAGGCGACAGAAGAGAACGCCCGGGTTAATGGCTTGCAGTGATTCGTGATCCAGACCCAGAGGCTTCATCTGGCGTTCAGGCGCATTGATAACCACGATATCCACTGACTTGACCAGTTTGTTAAATACCTCACGTCCTTCTTCAGACAGGATGTTGACCAGCGCGCTACGTTTACCAACGCCGGTCTGGAAGGTAAACAGGGTACCAATCAGAGGATCATAAAGAGGGGTGACCGGATCCAGCTTAATCACTTCGGCACCAAAGCGCGCCATAAAGGCGGTAGAGTGTGGGCCGGCAATAACATTGGTCAGATCAAGAATTCGCAGTCCATCCAGCCAGTGAGCGGGGGCTTGCTGCTGTCTGTAGGCGGCAAACCGGTTCTGGTCATCTTCGTCCGTGACTGTACTCAGCTCAAGGAGGGCTTCCTCATAGCTGACATTCTTGCGCGGAGCAGGAGTTACCATTTGTTCGGCAAACTCTTCCAGCCAGGCAATGGGACCAGGTTGTTTCATCAGACCATAGACTGGGTCATTAACCTCAACGATCAGGCCAGACTGGTTGGTGTGCTCATCATTCACCCATTCCCGGGTTGTTCTGTGAGGAGCGCCTGGAATCTGCCCTTCACCGAAAATCTCTCCCCACTCTTGCGAGGTTTTGGTCAGGAATACTTTCTTCATTTTGGCTGAAATGATGTCAGCCCATTTCTTCGGTAATGGATAGACGCCTATGGACGTTTCACCATCCCACTCCTTGATGGGCAGGTGCAGGTCTTCAACATCTGGCAATCCCTCAGCCAGCAGCTCTTGATAAATACCCAGAGCCTCCAGGCAGCGGCGGGCATGATTACGGTGGGATGGGCATACGCAGTAGAACATACGACCATCGGCGCATTCATAGGTTCGGTAGAAGGGGTCCAGGTACTCCTGAAGCGCTTCATAGCTGAGATCCATGGAAATGTTGTTGCTCTTGCGATGCTCAATTTCATGCTCACGCATGGTTTTGTAGCGCTCTGGCAATCCTTCAACAACGTAAGAATTATAAGAGAGACCTTCCATCATTGCGGCAACAATAGGGACTTCAATGTGATCACCTCTACCGGTTTTCTCACGTGCGGTGAGCGCCAGAACCACCGAACTGGCGGCCAGAGATGTGGCGTAGGAAGAGGCCAGAGGCAGAGGGGAAAAACTTGGGTTCAAACCCATCAGAATGCGGTTGAATCCCATGTCTGTGAAGGCACCCGCAGTAGCTGCAACAACGGCTTCAGTGGCTTTCCATTCCCTTCTCAACTGGTCATTACTGGCAAAGCCGGGAATCGACAATGAGATGAGATCCGGGCGTGATTCTCTCAATTGCTGAAAATCAATGCCCAGACGTTTCATTACATCGGGTCTGAAGCTCTCGATGACGATATCGGCTTTTTCAATCAATGACAGTGCCTGAAGCAAGCCGGACTCAGTTTTAAGGTCAAGTTTCAGGCAGAGTTTGTTTCTATTCAGAACGGCATTGGCGGGATGATCCCATTGAGGACCTTCGGGTGGATCAATATGGATAACGGTTGCGCCCAGATCGGCCAGCACCATGGCAACAGCCGGACCGGCAATCTGCTGGCCAAAATCAACAACCCTGACACCATTCAATGGCAATTTATTATTATTATGCATCTGGTAATTCCGTTAAAAAGAGGCAGCGCTTTATTAAAATACGGTGCGTTCATTGCACGCGTTTATGGCAGGAAAATGGTATGAATGGATGGTACGTTCGACCAGCAAAAAAAAACACCCCTGAGACCTGATTTTTTTTATTGCTGGAAAAGGGCTTGCTATAAAAATAATTTGGTCTCAGACGTCTATTTTATTGTTTCTCATTTTTTTTTCAGCCACTGATAATGATGGCGCGCTCTGATATGGAAATCGCACTTGATGATGTCCCTGAGGATAAATACCTCAAAAAGAAGGGTTAAAAATGAATAATAAAAATAAAAATATATTAATTCCCATAGATCAAAGCTGTGAAAGCTCCTGGGAGCACTCACTCCCTGTCGCTGTGGATTTGGCCAGAAGTCACCAGGCTGTGCTCCATGTTGTCTCTGTCATGCCTGAGGTGGAACTTCCTGCTGTTGCAGCTCTGCTACCCAATGGGATGGACAGGAAAATTCTCGAAGAAGGTGCCCGCGGGCTGAAAACTCTAATCAGGAAGCATATACCGGAAGATATCGATACCGAAATTCAGGTCAGGCAAGGAAGGCCTTATAAAGAGATTCTGAAAGTGGCTGAAAAGCTAAAGGTTGATCTTATTGTGATGGCTTCTCACCGCCCCAGGCTTTCCGACTATCTTATCGGTGCCAATGCCGCCTATGTAACCCGCCATGCCACGTGTTCCGTCATGGTTGTTCGTGAACCCAAAAAGAGCAAAGCATAATGAATAATAATAATACGAGGTCGTATGCTGGCTTGCTTGCGGGAGCCAATCCCGTGATGGCCGTTGGTTCCGCTTTACTGGTTCTGGCATTTATTGTTTTTACCGTTGCCGATCCTGAATACGCCGATGGCATTTATACGGCGGCAAAAAACTTTATTGCTTCGGATCTGGGCTGGTATTACATAGGGATAATGTCGTTTTTCCTGTTTTTTTCTGTCTGGCTGGTGTTCAGCCGCTACGGTAATATTCGCCTGGGCAGTGATGATGACAGACCGGAGTTCAGTAATTTCGCCTGGTTTTCCATGTTGTTTGGTGCTGGCATCGGAATTGGAATCCTGTTCTGGAGTATTGCCGAACCGATTTACCACTTTCAAAGCAACCCGTTCATCAGCGAAGACGAGGCCATGACGGTAGAAGCGGCCCAGGTTGCCATGAGAATCTCGATTTTTCACTGGGGTTTGCATGGTTGGGGGCTGTTTTCTGTTACCGGTCTGATTCTGGCCTATTTTGCCTATCGCAAAGGGCTTCCCATCACTATCCGCTCAAGTCTCTATCCCATCTTCGGTGACAGGATTTATGGTCCTATCGGTCATGCAGCTGACTTGCTGGCCGTATTCGGAACAGTATTCGGTATAGCGACGTCGCTGGGACTGGGTGCACAACAGATGAATGCCGGGCTGGGCTATCTATTGGGAATAGAAGTGTCGACCACCAATCAAGTGATCCTGATCGCCGTTATTTCGGTTGTGGCAACGCTTTCAGTACTGACCGGGTTGAACAAAGGCATTCGTATCCTTAGTGTTTTCAATATGCATCTGACCATCGTCATTCTGGGTCTGTTCGTTATCTTTGGCCCTACTGCCTATCTGCTGGGTGCATTCTTTACCAATACCGGTGACTATCTGTTGAATGCCGTTTCCCTGGGTTTGTGGGTTGATCCAGAGCCAGGGGCTCAATGGCAGGGCTGGTGGACCATCTTCTATTGGGGCTGGTGGATTGCCTGGGGTCCTTTTGTCAGCATGTTCATTGCCCGTATCTCCAAGGGCCGGACCATTCGTGAATTTATCCTTGGTGTTCTCGTGGCACCTACGACACTGGCCGCTTTCTGGATCACTATATTTGGTAACAGTGCCTTCTATCTGGAGCTTTACGGTGACGGCGGTGTTACAGAGGCTGTGAACAAGGATATCACTACTGCCCTGTTTACCACTGTGAAGCTGCTGATTGAGAATGAGTTGATGTCCGTGCTGATGGCGGGCATCTGCACCATTCTGCTGGTGACTTATTTTGTTACCTCCGGGGACTCGGCGACCCTGGTGATCTGTACCCTGGTGTCCATGGGGAGTGATAATCCGCCTGCCCGATACAGAGTGTTCTGGGGACTGGTGGTTGGTGCCTCGGCAGCCGTTTTGCTGTATGCCGGTGGTCTTAAGGCTCTGCAAACAGCTTCTATTGTTGCGGCCCTGCCATTCTCGATCATTCTGTTTCTTGCCACCTATGGTCTTATCAAGGCCCTGCGCGAGGAGGCTTTACCAGGTGAAGAGGGTTACAAGGTGTCCATGGCAAGAGATGGACGTTCCTGATAGATATTGGCTGTGCGCAAGATGTACACAGCCATTTCAGTTGCATTTTTTGAAGTACTGAACACCATGGCAGTGCAGGCTCTGGAATCCGGGTGACAAAACAATAGAGTGAATCATGAACACAATTGGCCATCTGATCAATGGTGCCTGTATCTTTACCCGGGATGGGGAAGCCGCTCGCTATTTCTCCGCACACATCAGGGTAGGAATGGTTGGCATCAATGTGCCAGTGCCAGTGCCAGTGGCCTATCATAGCTTTGGTGGCTGGAAGCGCTCACTGTTTGGAGATCTCCATGCTTATGGGCCGGATTCGGTCCGTTTTTATACACGCCGCAAGACCATTACTCAGCGCTGGCCTTCAGCGGGTGTCCGGGAAAATGTCCAGTTTTCCATGCCCACCATGAAGTAAGTGGAGCCCCGGAAACAGTTTGATTGCCGTTTTGTTACAAAAAATGAACAGCCTTTCGGTTGTCTGGGGTTAATACTGCATGGTCTAGCCATGTAGTGTTTATTACAATGAAAAAGCGACTACCTCCTCTGAACTGGCTGCGTTCCTTTGAGGCGTCTGCCCGCCTGCTCAGCTTTACCCATGCAGCCAATGAATTGAATCTTACCCAGGCTGCGGTCAGTCAACAGGTTAAAGGTCTTGAGTCTCAGCTTGGAGTAGCCCTGTTCAAGAGGCTTCCCCGTGGGCTGGAAATGACGGAAGCCGGCATGGCTTATCTTCCTGCTGTTCATGAAGCAGTCATCTCACTCTCTGTGGCGACGGAAGAGCTGTTTGGTCAGGGCAGGGACAGATTGTTGACTGTCAGGGTGAACCTGGTGTTCTTCACGACCTGGCTGGCTCCCAGAATGGGGCGTTTCATGGAAGAGTTTCCAGAGATTGGCATACGTTTTACCAGTAATATCTGGGCAAAGGACAAGGACAGAGAAGCAGACCTTGAAATACGATATGGCCGGGGCGACTGGCCAGATCTGAAGGCGGATTGTCTAACTGAGGACGAGCTTTTCCCCGTTTGCAGTCCGCAGCTGGCCAATGGTCTGCCACTGCCCGAGTGTCCGGAACAGCTATCAGATCATACCCTGTTGCATGTTATTGGCTATGAAGAAGGCTGGGGGTACTGGTTCAAGCAGCTGGATTGTGAATTCAGAGAAAACTCTCCAGGCTTGCAGTTTGATACCCTGATTACAGCACTGGAAATGGCGAAGTATGGTCAGGGTTTTGCGCTAGGCCGGACATCCCTTGTCGCAAGAATGCTGGCCAGTGGTGAGCTGGTGGCGCCATTGCCGCAAAGAGTCAAGACTTCCGAGGGATTCTATCTTACTTCTCCTGCCCGTCAGTACTTGCATCCCAAGGCGAAAGTGTTCAGAAGCTGGGTTCTGGAAGAGAGCCGGAAAAGCAAAGCTTCGTCATCAAAAAGTCAGCTCAGTGAAGATACAAAGCTAGCGGATATTGCAGACTGATTGATCTTATCCTCCCTCTGGCCACTGCTTCCATTGAGGGATTGGGTGATGTTCTCCATTGGCTGACGGCAATGACGCATCCATTCTTCACCCGATTCCAAACCAGGGGGCTGTCAGAAAGACTGTCGTCTGCGATCAGGCAGTCAAACGTCTTACGTCTTCTACTGAATCGAGAGTCAGCGCTTCTCGAGCCAGGCTCTGGCAATGCTTATAGTTCAGGCTGCGAACAAGGGCCTTAACCACCGGGATTGCAGGGACACTGATGGACAGTTCCTGAACGCCCAGACCCACCACAATGGGCACTGCATTGGGGTCGCTGGCCAGGCTGCCACAGATCCCGGTCCACTTGCCTTCTTTGTTGGCTGCTTTCACCGTCATATCAATCAGGCGCAATACCGCAGGGTGAAGACCATCGACACGTGCCGCCAGTTTTGGATGACCACGGTCAACGGCCAGTGTGTACTGGGTCAGGTCATTGGTACCGATGGAGAAGAAGTCCACTTCTCTGGCGAAATGATCGGCCAGCAGCGCAGCGGAAGGCACCTCAATCATAATACCCACTTCAACGGTGACGCCCGTCGTCTCCTGTTCTTCCAGCACCAGCTTTTTCACGGCACGGAATTCATCCAGGGAGCTGATCATCGGGAACATGATACGGGCATAACCGGCATGAGCAGCCTTGAGGATCGCACGAACCTGCTTGCGCAGCATGGCCGGACGGTTAATACCAATACGCACGCCACGTTCACCCAGGAATGGGTTCGCTTCTCTTGGCAGAGGCAGATAAGCCAGAGGCTTGTCTCCTCCTACGTCCAGAGTACGGATAATGACCGGACGATCTGTACCCATAGCGCCCAGAATACCTTCATAGGCTGTTACCTGCTCATCCATGGTTGGCTCGGTGGCACGCTCCATATAAAGGAACTCGGAACGCAGCAGACCTACCGCTTCAGCACCCATTTTGACCGCTTTTTCAGCATCGTCCTGGTTGGCGATATTGGCAGCGATCTCAACATGATGACCATCCAGAGTCACCGCAGGCTGGTCAGCCACTTTCAGCGCCGCCTGATGTTCAGCTGCGGCACGTTCCTGGCGGGCAAGGGTTCTGTTGATCTCTTCCTGAGTAGGATTCGCCTGCATGTAACCCTTGTTGGTGTTCAGGATAACATCGGTACCGTTCTCGTACTGACGAACGCTGGCCGGTACGTTGACCAGGTAAGGAATACCCAGGGAACCGGCCAGAATGGCCGCATGGGAGGTAGCACCACCATGCAGGGTCACGATACCAATCACGCGCCTGCGATCCAGAGTCACCACTTCGGAAGGCGTAATATCTTCCAGGCAGAGGATGGTGTTTTCCGGCAGCTGATCGGTACCGCCTTCAACGCCCATCAGGTAGCGCAGAACCCGAAGACCAACGTCTTCTACGTCGATGGCCCGGGCCGCCAGCAGCGGGTTATCCAGCTTGCGCATGTCATCCGCTTCAGCCAGAAAACTTCTGTGCCATGCCCACATGGCGCTCTTGCCTGCTTCAATCAGTTCACGGGCACGGTCACTGATCGCCGGGTCTTCCAGTAACTGCTGATGGGCAACAAATACTTCCGCATGACCACCCACATGATCCGCTGCCATTTTGGCCACCAGCTGCTGCAGGGATTCCCGGGCTTTCTGGATACCGTAGCCAAGCTGACCCAGTTCATCGCTGACACCAACACCCTCTTCCGGGTAGCTGGGCAGTTCATGAATCAGATGGTGCAACTTACCAATGGCCATGCCTGGCGCCGCTTTAACACCGGGTAAACGACCATCGGAGCCTTCTACCGGTCCAAGCAGTGGCGCTTCTTCTTCCATAGCTTCATCGGCGCCCGGCAGCACGTCGGCAACGGCTTCACCCAGGCCGCTGCGAAAACCTTCAAGGATGGCTTCCATCGCCTCTGTGGCATCAGGGCCGGTAACGGTGATTTGCAGGTTAGAACCCAGCACCGTCTGCAGCCCCATCAGGGCAGTCAGACTGTTGGCCTTGCTCTCTTTGCCAGTGTCTTTGTTCAGAATCATCACGTCAGAATTGAAGCCTTTGATAATCTGAATCAGAGTGGCAGAAGGACGGGCATGAAGACCCAGTGGATTCTTCAGCACAAAATCTTCTGTCAGGGTAATGCTGTCCTGACGGCTGTATTTGCTCTCGGTGGACATTTCCTTTTCAGGCTCAGCGCCAATGGCAAATACGGTATCCTGCCCCGCTTTTACTTCGGTACGGGGCTTAACAACCACACCGGTTTCACCGGTAGTGATCATAATCGCGGTCTGCAGGCTGGCTGACCTGGCGCCCACAAACTCAGGATCAAAGGACAGCAGCTGCTGACCAACAGACACTTTGTCGCCTATTTTGACGTTAGTCTCAAAGCCTTCGCCACGCAGAACAACAGTATCGATGCCCACATGGATCAACACTTCCGCACCGGAATCTGTCTTGATAGCCACCGCATGCCTGGCGTCGTGCAGCTGGCTGATGGTACCGACACACGGTGCCAGTACCACAGAATCCGTTGGGTTAATCACAATACCATCACCGATCAGCCGACCAGCAAATACCGGGTCAGTTGATTCCTCGATGGATAACAGCATTCCGGATAGAGGAGCAACCAGTGACAGTTGGCAAGGTTTGCCCTCTTTTTTTACATCTTGATTGGAGAGCGTCATGCGGAAACCTCAACATTGGCAAGATCATCCGTCACCGGGATCTTTTTCATTTCATCAGCAATCATTTCAGCCTGGGGACCGACGACGATTTGCAGGTTCTTGTCACCCACACGAACCACCGCCGTTGCCCCCAGAGCGTTGATACTGTTATCACTGACGCTGGCAGTATCTTTCAGCGTCAGACGCAGGCGAGTGATGCAGGCATCAATCTGAGTCACGTTCTGGTGGCCACCCAGCACTTTCAGGCACTGACGGGCGAACAGAGCATTATCCAGTGATTTTACTTCCACTTCTTTCACTATCTCCCGGGAAGCAGCCTCCTGAGAAACAGCCGCCGCTACTTGCTGAGCCTGACCTGGCAACTGGATAGCACTCTGATCTTCTGTAGCCGCAATTTTCTTCATCTTACCGGCAATAGGCCGCATCAGCGCCTTACCGAGTGTCTGCAAGTAACCCAAGATATTCATGATTGATCAACCATTAATTCTTTATAGTGAGAGTGTGTCTCGTTCTGAGTGGCGCTGAATTTTACTGATTTATTTTTTAAAGAAAAATAAAAAAGCTATGATGCCTGACATCACCGTTTCCCTGAGCAGATTAGAGAAGCCCGGAGTTTACGACATGCGCTTTATACCTCTGAAAGACAAGCCAGCCGTTGGTCGTTGGGCTGCTCGATACATTGTCAGCCGGATCAAGGCATTTAATCCGACCCCTGAACACCCCTTTGTTCTCGGTCTGCCAACCGGCGGCACGCCAATCCCGACGTATCAGGAACTGGTGCGCCTGCACAGGGAAGGGGAAGTAAGCTTTGCCCATGTTGTTACCTTCAACATGGACGAATACGTTGGCCTGCCTGCCGATCACCCTGAATGCTACCGGATGTTCATGCACCGCCACTTCTTTGATCATGTGGATATCCCGGCAGCGAACATCAATTTTCTGGACGGTAATGCAGAAAATCTGGAAGCCGAGTGCCTGCGCTATGAAGCAGCGATTAAAGGTTATGGCGGCATTGAGCTGTTTATGGGTGGTGTCGGACACGATGGGCACATCGCATTTAATGAACCCGGTTCTTCACTATCCTCCCGTACCCGGCTGAAGACGCTGACCACCGAAACCCGTGAAGCCAACGCGCGCTTCTTTGATCAGGACATCAGCCAGGTACCCAAACTGGCGCTTACTGTGGGTGTAGGAACGGTTCTGGATTCCCGTGAACTGATGATTCTGGCCACTGGTTCTGATAAATCCCGTGCGGTTCAAGCCACGGTTGAAGGATCAGTGAATCATATGTGGACGATCTCAGCCCTTCAGCTTCATCCAAAAGCGATGATGATCTGTGATGATCCTGCAACGCTGGATCTGAAAGTTCGCACTTTGCGCTACTTCCGGGATATTGAGTCTGAAAATATCAAGGACTCTCTGTAAGCCAAGGGCTTTTGCTATGTCTAAAGATCTTGTCATCAGCCTGGAAAAGACTTACGCCCTGGTTAATTTCAAACCGTTAACCGGTGACCCGGAGCAGCCGTCGATTGATACCATCATTATAGAGAATGGCCGAATTTCGGCCATTGGCAAGGCAGAGCATATTGCCTGTGATCATCAGGGTGCCGATAGCCTTGAAAATGCCCATAGCCTGAAAAAAACAGACCTCGGTGGCCTGACGTTAAGCCCTGGTTTTATTGACCTGCAATTAAACGGCTGTGGCGGTGTTCTTTTTAACAGTGATATCTCCATCAATACGCTGGACACTATGCACGAAACAAACCTCCACTCAGGTTGTACGGCATTTCTTCCTACGCTCATTACCAGCAGTGATGAGGATATACGACAAGCGGTTGATGTCACCCGTGAATACATGGCCAGGCATCCGGATCGTGTACCCGGTGTTCATCTGGAAGGCCCTTACCTGAATCCTCAGCGCAAAGGCATTCATGACCCGGACTACATCCGAGCGCCATCCTCCGCAATGATCGACTTTTTCTGTGACAATGCCGATGTCATTGCCATGGTGACACTGGCACCGGAAGTCTGCCCTGAAGGAACCATTGAAAAGCTGAGTAAAGCGGGCATTATCGTGTCCATCGGCCACACCAATGCCACCTGTGAGCAGGCTAAAGCTGCAGAAAAAGCAGGTGCAACCTTTGCCACTCATCTGCATAACGCCATGAGCCCTCTGGGCAGTCGCGAGCCTGGTGTGGTTGGTGCCGTCTTTGATAGTCATGCTATTGGTGCCGGTATCATTGCTGATGGTCATCACCTGTCATGGGAAAACCTGCGTATCGCCCATCGTCTGATGCAGGACCGCCTGGTCCTGGTGACCGATGCAACCACACCCGCTGGCACGGATATGGCAACCTTTGTCTTTGCTGGACAAACCATCCATCACAAAGATGGCAAGTGCTCCAATGCTGATGGTACCCTTGCCGGCTCCGCTCTCACTATGATTAAAGCGGTCACCAATAGCATTCACGCAGGGATTGAGCCCCGGGCGGTGATTCGCATGGCTACCGTCAATGCAGCAAAAGCCATTCGTGTTGAACATCAGATGGGCAGCATTGCGGTTGGGCAGTTTGCCAACTTTGCCATTTTCGATGACAACTTTACCATGCAGGGCACGGTCAGCGGTGGTGAGGTGAAGTTAGGAGGCTGACCGAGACAGCGCCCGTAGAGAGGATGACAGGAAAGCGCTAATCCCCATACAACCCAAACCCTCGTTCCTTCGCTCTGCGTGGGAATGAGATGTCTGTATATGTATATCAAAGCTTGAGATCCAGATTCTTGCGGCAAGGGCTGGCAGAACCAAACTCCACCTGGGGTTGTGTGACTTGTCAGGAAAGCTGCTGGCAGAATACTCAGAGCCTATTCAGCCTTTGAATCAGGTTGAATTTACCAAACAGTTGATTGCAACTTGCTGCGACCGGACAGAGTGGTGCTTGCTGGTGAGATCTGTGCCGCTGCCACCATTATCCACCCGGTGATCAAACACTGTCTGAAAACATCTGTCGTTAACTTGGATCATTCGACTGATCAATATTTCAAATGATCGAACTTATTTAGTAGGTTGTTGTCTGTTGTTGTCATAAACAATGGAGGATATTAACGCAATGCAACCTATACAAGGCACTTTATCAGCAGGCATTACAGTGCCACAGGAACAAACTAACTCTCCAACATCAACTTCAGGTGCCTCACTTGGCCCTCACAAAGTCTCCATTGCAGGACTCGACAAAGCAATTGTATTAATGGCTTTATTCAATACTTCCAAGCCTCAAGGTGCTGGTTTTTTTGCTCCCAGAGCTCTGAAAAACATGAGCATAGAAAGAGCCCAACAGCATACTGAAAGAAACTTACACTTAGATTTTGACTATGTTGATGGACGGGTCATTAAAACCAATATCAGTGGTGATGTCGCTGATACTAGGCTATATGATCGAGATAATGGGGATAATGCTGGTTTGACAGCAATCGAAATGGCTAAAAAAATAATGGATTCAGTTAAGTAGCGATATTGTACCTGGCTTTTCAATACAAATCCCTTTGAGAAATGGCAACGCTTTCTTGAGCGTGTCGAGGTACCTTTGCAGGATCTGGCGGCACCGGATACTGGGATCAGCGATGGTGATGACCGCTCAAATCCGTTGAACGAGGCACCGGTACTGGCCGCCTACCGCAATAATAACCTGATCTGGCTCCGGGGGTTACTGACCGAAGACCCGGACCTGGCGCAACGGACAGCCCCGTCCGGCGCGACTAAACACCCGGTTTCTCCACTCCATATCACTGCCCAGGGAGGGCATTATGAGGCCACAGAATGCCTGATTGCAGGGTATTGTTGCCTTGATCGATAAAACGATTCAGTCGCGCAAGGAGTCAAGGCGGCAGTCAGGAAAAGAACCGGCCGATGCTGTATAAGTAGTTAACCAAATGAAATCATATTTTCTGACTAAGTGATCAGTCACTCT
>NZ_JAHHPM010000491.1 GCF_024606345.1 Endozoicomonas sp. YOMI1 | reverse complement strand
CCCTTTGGCGCTGCCTATACTCCCTTTGACGTTCCCTTTGGCGCTCTGCGTAAGCGGGATCATTCCGATAACGTGCCCTTTGCTGCTCCCTTTTGCGTGCCCTTTGACGCTCTGCATAAAGAGGGTCATTCTGTTGGCGCGCCGCTTGGTACGACCTTTGGCGCTCTCTTTGGTACTGTGCGTAAGCAGGGTCATTTTGGTAGCGTTCCCTTTCGCGCCTTCTTTGGCGATATGCGTAAACAAGATCATTCTGGCTGATATCCCTCTGGGGCACTGAGTCAGGCCTGTCTTGCCTGAGCTCCGCTTGACCCCGAGTAGCTGAACTGGCTAATGCTTTTGCCAAACTCGACAAATCAGTTCTGCACAGTGGGCAGGTAGTTCTATTTGCGAATTGTTTTTGTACTATCAGGGCCTTTTTAAGGCAATCAGCGTGAAAGGTGTGTCTACATACGCTAGTGATAAGAGTAGCCACATCCCTACCGAAGACCATCAAGCAGACAGAACATTTTTCTTCCTCCGGGTTGTTTTTTTGGACCGTGAAAGGGTTGATTCCATCAATCATTTTCATACCCTTTTGTTTTATTTTCTTCAGACTGCAGACAGCATTTTCATATTTTAGTTCCCGATAATTATTTCAAGTAAACATAGTGTATGAATGCTGTTACCGTAATTGCTATCGTTCAGACTCATTTAATCAGGGCAAAACACGGTCCAAAATCTATCAACCCAGGTACTTTCATCATGCAGTCTTTGTCCCAGCCACAGTTTTTGCGTTTTGCGTTTGTTCTTGACAACTGCTTTCACTGAGGTATCGGGTTTCAGAATATTAAGAGACAACTGTCTTGCAATGCAGGTAGGAAACCCAAAGGAATCGAATATCTAAAGAGGAGAAAAGAGTGAAGATACAAAAATAATAAGGGGGAATAGAATTCCCCCATTAAAACTTCGAGTTACCAACTATTTTACTTCTTGTTAGCAGGAGTCTTTTTTGCAGCAGTTTTCCTGGCTGGAGCCTTTTTCTTAGCTATGTCCTTACTGGCAGGAGCCTTCGGCTTGGCAGCTACCTTTTTGGCTGTTGGCTTCTTCTTGGCCACAACTGCCTTTTTGGCTGCTGGCTTTTTCTTGGCAACTACTTTCTTCTTGGCCGCTGGCTTGCTCTTAACAGCCACTTTTTTCTTGGCTACTGTCTTTTTCTTGGCTGCCGCCTTTTTGACGGTGGTTTTCTTCGCGGTAGTTTTCTTCTTTACAGCTACCTTTTTCTTGGCAGTGGCTTTCTTAGCGGTGCTTTTTTTAGCAGTAGCTTTCTTGGCACTGGCCTTGGCCTTTTTCAATGCTTCTTTGGCTTTTTCCAGCTTTTTCATCAGTGCGTCGATTTCTTTTTCCCACTTTTTCACCATGTCGACCTTTTTGACAGTCTTCTTGGCAGTGGTTTTTTTAGCAGGAGCTTTTTTAGCAGCAGCCTTCCTGACAGTGCTTTTTTTATCTGCAGTCTTCCTTGTTGCAGGCATTGGGTCGTCCCTCGTTTTAATTTAACCAATCTACTAGTAGTCAGTACATCGTAATAAAAACTGAATAATTTATACCCAGTTTTAATTCCAACATAGAGTGCTTATTCGTCATCTGCAAATTTTTTTTTAGCTTTCTCTCTATTTTTTTGATGATGAAATTACATTTCCCTTAAATAAATAGATAGAAGAGGACGTCTATTTTTCATATTTATTACCACAAAAAACACTTTAAATAAGGCACTTTTCACTACATAACACTCAGCCGGGGTTGCCAAAAAAACCAATTTACTAAATGATAGGGCTCAGAGTTCCCTGTACTGAAAAAACTGTGCCGAAAAGCATGATGCAAAACTTATCTGAAAGAGTGTAAATATGATATTCAAAGCGTTTGTCAGCATCACCCTGCTCTCTTACTCACTGTGTTCATTCGCCGCTCTGGAAACAGAAAGTGACAAATTAAGCTATAGCCTTGGAGTATCCATGGCAGAGCAGCTTAAACAATTTGATGGGATCAATGTTAACGCCGTTATCCAGGGTGTAGAGGATAATCTTGGCAACCAGGTTTTACAGTTGTCACAGGATGAAGTCACCTACTTTGTAGATTTAGCTCAGGTGCAAAAGCAAAACCTTGAACAGGTCAAGTACCAGAAAGCAGCACAGGAGAGCCTGAAAAAAAGCCAGCTTTTTCTGGCAAAAAACAGCAAAAAGCCAGGCATTGTTGTGCTAAAGAGTGGTCTTCAGTACCGAGTTCTCACAAAAGGCACTGGCATCAAGCCATCCATTACTGATCATGTAACCGTTCACTATGAAGGCCGCCGGATAGATGGAACCCTCTTCGAAAGCTCATACACTCGAAACCAACCTGCAACTTTCCAGTTAAACCGGGTTATCGCTGGCTGGACAGAGGGAATACAGAAAATGCCTGAAGGTTCAACCTGGGAGCTTTTTATTCCCTCGACTCTGGCATACGGCTCCAGCGGTATTCCCGGAATCATTGGACCCAATGAAGCAATTATTTTCAAGGTAGAGCTCAGAGATGTAAACAAAAACAGCTGATACTGGCAGAAGGACAAAACGACTGAATGGTCTTAACACAGTATGCAGTTTGTCCTCCCCTGATCCGAACATCATGATTCAGCCAGCTTTTCCCGGTGAGATTCATGCAGAGATTCAATCAATTTATCTTCAAGACTGAAACGCTCTGCCAGAGTTTCGCCTAATTCCGATACAGCACCCTGAAGTTTCTGCAGGGAGCTGATTGATTCACAACTATCATTAAACTTCAAACATCTTGAAGTATTCTCTTCAAGCTGTGGCAGCACCGTATGAGCCAGTTCAACTCCCCCATCATTAAAATCGCGGGCTTCCTGAATCAACTGCTCGTAAACCTCAAAATGACCAGCCGAAGCATAATCTACTAATATCTGGCACAATTCCTTCAATTTACTGACTACCGGACGCTTGTCATCATCAAATTGATCCATTCCATTGATGGAGCAGTAAAGGACGATCAGCTCCTGACGCTCGTTGAGCCAGCGATCAATAATTTCTGATACACCTCCCCAACGTTCTTTGGCCGTTTGGCAACCCTCCAGCATGATAGACAGTTCCTCTTTAACAATTAGATCTCTTCTGCATGAATGGGGACCTCTTAAGCGCCTGTGTCAGGCAGCTCAGAAGCTAGGTTATGACAGTGAATTTTTTGCGGCAAGCGTTTATTTTTCCAAAACACAACACAATTTAAAATGCAAGTTTTCAAGGAACGTTATGAATTCAATGGCTTCAGGGTGTTTTCCTGGCAAACAAACAACTTTTTCAACTAAAAAAAAGTTATTTAATTAAAAAAAATTATTTTAATTAGCAAACTTGCAGATGGGTGGTTATAGGGAATAAATATTACCCACACACTATCTATTAACTTCTGCCATCCTCACTATCACGCTCTATTCTCAGATATTCTCGCCAGAGAGTCCTTTCTCCCGGCTACTTAACTATTCTGCTGCCATATACTCCTGCAGGAATGCATCAAAGTCATTTCTATCATTGTTTTCTGTTGCCAGCTGATCATCAATAGAGCGCCGGGCAAGCTGCTCAAAGTAGGATATTCGTTCATCGCTCAGATCATGCTCAGAGAATCTTTTGGAGTGCTTTTCCGATAAAGACATCATCAACTCAAGATAACCGGAGCCCTCCGTTTCAAGGGTATTAAGCAGCTGAGCAGAAGGGGTTAAAGCGACATCTTTCAGCTTTTCTTTTTGCGCGCGCAAGCTCTTAACAAACGTTGACGATTCATTGGCCTGGTCAAGAATCTCAGCAATTGGAGACATATCATCCAGTAGCTGAAGCCCCCAGTTCTGGAGCAAGACAGATTGGCCTTGCTGTCTCAACTCAACACCCGGGCGGCGGCCTTCCGTAACCACTGTTTTGAAATTATTGCTGACCTCGGCACACTCATCGGCATGAATAGGATTGCTGCTCTGCATCGAACAATAGACCAGAAAAACATCCAGAAAATGAGCATCCAGCTCACTCAGCCCCAGTGGTTCAAACGGGTTGATATCAAGGCAACGCACCTCAACATACTCAACGCCTTCCCTGTGCAGAGCGGTCACTGGTTTTTCACCGGAACGGGCAATCCGCTTTGGGCGGATAGTGCTGTAATACTCATTTTCTATTTGCAAAAGATTGGTATTCAGTTGCAGGTATTTACCGTCTTTTTTCAGACCAATGGCTTCATAGGGAGGGTATGGTGTACGAATGGCACTGGAAAGACTGTCCACGTACTCTTCCAGTGTGTTGTAGCAAATATTCAGAGAAGACTGGGCGTGATTGCTGTACCCCATATCACTCATGCGTAACGACGTCGCATAAGGAAGAAAAAGAGAGTCCTTATCGAGCGTCTGGAGGCCTGACTGAACGCCTCCATCGGCAAAAAAACTTCGGCTAACGGCCGGAGAGGCCCCAAACAGGTACATTAGTAGCCACGAGTAGCGCAGAAAATTCCGGATCAGGGAAAAATAACCCGCCGACCTGAAGTCCTGAGTGCTGATTTCCTCTTGTACAGAGTACTGCTGTAACAGCGCCCAGAACTCTTCTGGCAGGGAGAAGTTATAGTGAATACCGGCGATGGTTTGCATTGGCTTGCCATAACGATGCCAGAGCCCTTCACGATAAACACTTTTCATTACACCAATATTGGAACTCCCATACCGCGCAATAGGAATACTGTCATCCCCTTCCAGCAGCGGCGGCATACTCCCGGCCCAAAGGAACTCAGTTGCCATATTCTGGCAGGTATACTGGTGAAGTTGCTCAAGAAAGGAGAGCGTATCACCAATGCGACTGTGTACCGGCGTTATGAATTCAAGCAGTGCCTCAGAATAGTCAGTGGTGATGTAAGGGTGAGTTAGTGCGCGCCCCAGTTTCTCAGGATGGCTTTTCCGGGAAAGACGAACATCTGAGGTAACCCTGAGACTTTCACGCTCAATACCATGGCAGATGCCATTAAGAACTGAATGGTTAGCATGGGACTGGAAAAGCTCCAGACGATCCTGATACTCAGTAGCCAAGGTACAGATCCAATAATAATTAGGTATAACATTCGTTCAGAGAGATGATTCTTATTGGCAACACGGATACCCGTAACCACGACAACATGAACGAACTCTCATAAGTACTCAGCTTCAAACCGGGCAAGAAAACCTGAATGAGCCTGATAAAATAGCAATCAGCTTAGCAGCTGACCACGTCCTGAGGTTGTCGCCAAAGACAGATAAACAGCATTTTCTGGAACCACGAAGGGCACTAATTCCTGGAAACATTACTTTTTGGTCTTTGGATCCTTAGTGCTTCCAGCGCTTGTGCGACAGTCTCGTCCTGTAGTCCATATAATACCAGCCTGAATTGTCTAAATCCCCTAAAAAAGCCAGACAAAGGCCTGTCTGGCTTTTTCGTTAGCAAGCAACCATCACCGTTAAGAACGTCCTTGCAGACACGGTCAAAACCGGTTTTCCGCTGCTGAGTTTACTTGCGAAGTTGTTTCGCATTGGCAAACAAATCAGCAAAAGTGCCACCTGAATCCTGCTTCTTACCACGATTACCAGTCTGACTGGCTTTCTGTGGTTTGCTACGGCCTGCAGGCTTTTCAGTTCTGGCTTGCCGTGGTTGCTGGCGAGCTTCAGCACGCTCTTCGGCCTTATCCGACATCCGCATGGAAAGCCCGATACGCTTACGTGCAACGTCCACTTCCATGACTTTGACCTTAACGATATCGCCGGCTTTTACCACTTCACGGGGATCCTTAACGAAATTTTCAGACAACGCTGAGATATGCACCAGACCATCCTGATGGACACCAACATCCACAAACGCACCAAAGTTTGTCACGTTGGTGACCACACCTTCCAGCTCCATATTCAGCTTCAGATCGCGGATATCTTCAATGCCATCCTTGAACTCGGCGGCTTTGAAGTCCGGACGTGGGTCACGGCCAGGCTTATCCAGCTCACTGATAATGTCGGTAACGGTTGGCAGACCAAAGGTTTCGTCGGTAAAGTCAGCAGCATTCAGGCCCTTTAAGAAGGCAGAGTCCCCGATCAGAGCTTGAACATCCCGGCTTGACTGGTTGGCAATCTTCTCAACGACTGGATACGCCTCAGGATGCACAGCAGAACTGTCCAGAGGGTTATCACCATTCATCACTCTCAGGAAGCCTGCGGCCTGTTCGAAGGTTTTAGCACCAAAACGGGTCACCTTCTGCAGGTCCTTACGAGTTCTGAAGGCACCATTTTCATTGCGATAGGCAACGATGTTGTCGGCCAGGGTACGGTTAAGGCCCGATACGCGCGCCAGCAGCGCGCTGGAAGCGGTATTAAGATCAACACCTACCGCGTTTACACAATCCTCAACCACCGCTTCCAGAGAGCGGGACAGATTGATCTGGCTGACATCATGCTGGTACTGGCCAACACCGATGGATTTCGGCTCAATCTTCACCAGTTCTGCCAGAGGGTCCTGTAAACGACGGGCAATGGATACGGCACCACGGATAGAAACATCCAGGTCCGGAAATTCACGGGCGGCCAGTTCAGATGCGGAGTACACGGATGCACCGGCTTCGCTGACAACAATTTTGGTCAAACCAAGTTTTGGATAGCTGCGCATCAGTTCAGCAGCCAGACGGTCCGTTTCACGGGATGCCGTGCCATTACCGATACTGACCAGCTCAACCTGATGAGTCAGACAAAGAGTGGCCAGGGTGCCAAGGGCTTCCTTCCATTTCTTCTGGGGAGCATGGGGATAAATGGTGGTATGCTCGACCAATTTACCGGTACCATCCACCACGGCAACCTTCACACCGGTTCTCAAGCCCGGATCAAGACCCAGGGTTGGCCTGAGGCCAGCAGGCGCAGCCAGCAGCAAATCTTTCAGGTTCTTGGCAAAAACCTTGATGGCTTCATCTTCAGAGTTTTCCCGTATGCGGGTCATTAACTCGGTTTCCAACTGAGACAGCAGTTTAACCCGCCAGGTCCAGCGAACGACATCCTTCAACCAGTCATCCGCCGCCCGGCCTTGGTGCTCAACCTTCCAGAAATCAGCCACCAGCTTCTCACAGGGATGGGTTTCACGACGGTCTTCCGGTTCATTGGCGAGGCGGATGTTAGCCTGCAATACCCCTTCATTTCGTCCACGGAAGATGGCCAGCGCCCGATGGGACGGAGCACTTTTCAGTGGCTCATCATGTTCAAAGTAATCCCGGAACTTGGCGCCTTCCTCTTCTTTACCCTCAACCCCACGACTGCTCAGGATACCTTCATTCCAGAGCAGCTCACGCAGCTGTCCGAGAAGCTCGGCATCCTCACTGAAACGTTCCATCAGGATATAGCGGGCACCTTCCAGAGCCGCCTTGATATCCTCTACCCCCTTATCTGCGTCCACAAAAGCAGCTGCCTCTACGTCAGGATCTTTTTCTGGCGTATCGAACAGCATATCGGCAAGAGGCTCCAGACCCGCCTCACGGGCAATCTGAGCCTTGGTGCGACGTTTCGGCTTATAAGGAAGATAAAGGTCTTCCAGGCGGGTTTTGGTATCTGCAGAGCGGATATCTTTTTCCAGTTCAGGTGTCAGCTTATCCTGTTCGGTAATGCTCTTCAGAATGGCTTCACGGCGCTCTTCCAGTTCTCGCAGATAGCGGAGACGTTCTTCCAGGGTTCTCAGCTGGGTATCGTCCAGACCTCCGGTGACTTCTTTCCGATAACGGGCAATGAAAGGAACCGAAGATCCATCATCAAGCAGCTGTACAGCACTGGTGACCTGTTCAGGTCTGGCACCCAACTCTTCAGCTATACGCTGGGAGATACTCTGCATAAAACACACTCATCATGGGAATCAAAACAATAGGACAGTTTCCAGACAATGCTCAGAAACAGCACCATTTCTGCATCCAGCCGGTAATTAATGTCTATCCTTACCTGAAAACTCAAGCCACAAAGACACGCTAATGACCAGAGAAAACTAGGAATTATAACGAAACTGAACCGTTTGTATGCAAGCAAACCTTCAAAGTACCGGAAAATTACTGCTCCAAGGCAGAAATAATGAAAATGGAGAATTAAAAAAGGGAAGACAACGCTTCCCTCTATAACCTGGTTATTCTTACGGAACTTATCAGCTCAATGTTGGGCCGGCAGCCAACAGTGCCTTACCTTCGTCGTTATCGGTAAACTTAACAAAGTTGGTAATAAAGCGATCCGCCAGATCATGGGCCTTACGCTCCCATTCTGCCGGATCCTCATAGGTATCCTGAGGATTCAGAATACTATCATCAACGCCAGCAACACTTTGTGGTACATGCAATCCGAAAAAAGGCAGCGTTTTGGTTTCTACCTCATCAATAGAGCCATCCAGAATGGCATCAATGATCGCCCGGGTTGCCTTGATGGAGATGCGTTTGCCAGTGCCATTCCATCCCGTATTTACCAGGTAAGCGGTAGCGCCATGAGCTTCCATCTTCTTAACCAGCTCTTCGGCGTACCTGGTTGGGTGCAGGGACAGGAAGGCAGCACCGAAGCAGGAGGAGAACGTTGGTGTTGGTTCAGTGATACCACGCTCGGTGCCAGCCAGTTTTGCGGTAAAACCGGAGAGGAAGTGGTACTTGGTCTGCTCAGGGGTCAGACGGGAGACAGGCGGTAAAACACCAAAAGCATCGGCAGTCAGGAAGATCACTTTTTTGGCGTGACCAGCCTTGGAAACCGGCTTAACAATGTTGTCAATATGGTATAGAGGATAAGAAACCCGGGTGTTCTCGGTTTTTGAGCCATCATCAAAATCAATTTTGCCCCGGGCATCAACGGTTACGTTTTCCAGCAGCGCATCGCGACGAATGGCGTGGAAAATCTCAGGCTCATTTTCTTCTCTCAAGTTAATGGTCTTCGCATAACAGCCGCCTTCAAAGTTGAAAACGCCATCATCATCCCAACCGTGCTCATCATCACCAATCAAAGCGCGCTTTGGATCGGCAGAGAGTGTGGTTTTCCCGGTTCCGGACAGGCCGAAGAAAATGGCGGTATCACCCTGCTCACCCACATTGGCAGAACAGTGCATGGACGCTATGCCCCTGAGCGGCAGAAGGTAGTTCATAATGGAGAACATCCCTTTCTTCATTTCACCGCCATACCAGGTGCCACCAATCACCTGAATCCGCTCCGTCAGGTTAAATGCCACAAAGTTTTCAGAGTTGAGACCGTGCTCCTGCCATTTTGGGTTGGTACACTTGGCACCGTTCATTACAATAAAGTCAGGTTCAAAGCCCTTCAGCTCATCTTCGCCGGGCCGGATGAACATGTTCTTAACGAAGTGTGCCTGCCATGCCACTTCGGTAACAAAGCGCACGCTCAAGCGTGTTTCAGGATTAGCGCCACAGAAACCATCAATAATGAACAGGCGCTTGGCGGACAGTTGATTGGTTACCAGTGATTTAAGATCTGTCCAGACTTCTTCAGTAATTGCCTTGTTATCATTTTTACCCTGGTCCGACCACCAGATGGTATCCCGGGTTGTATCGTCCTTGACGATGAATTTGTCCTTCGGAGAACGCCCCGTGAAGATACCGGTATCCACCGACACTGCCCCCATTTCAGTAACCACCCCCTGTTCATAGCCTTCCAGCTCCAGACGGGTCTCCTCTTCAAACAGCGTTTCATAAGAAGGGTTGTAAACCACATCAAGGACATCCTTGATTCCGACAGCAGCCAAAGCTTCCTTTACGTTTTCATGGGCCATGCAAAGTTCTCCTAAGGCAATACGCTCAACTTAACGTTTTGTGTTGTTAGATTATGGTAATTCTTGTGGCGTGCTATGATAGAGTATTGAACCTGTTATTTAAATATAAGTCTGAAATTACAGGTTATAGAGCCCTCTCACCACGCTTGATCGTTAACTGAGTCTGGTAAAAACGTTAAACCTTTGTCAGCTTAAAAGTATTGCTCCGGGTCAAATTTATCATCAGTCACCGGAAGAAAACACAGGCGTACACTGTCGTCATTATCTTTGGCTAATGAACTCGTTAAAAGTTGGTAAAATCCAGCGTCAAACAACAAAAACAGACAGAAAGAGACAAAATAAAACGGTATTATATTAAGAGTCCGTTGACGTTTTGTTGCAAGCCCGGATGGCCTATCAGGATACCCCTATGCCTTTGTTGCGGCATTTTGAAAGACAACTGCCCTTCATGGGACTTCCGCAATGTCTCGCCATAGCAGCGCCCTGATACGCTGAGCCCGCGATGAAACGTCAACAGGCACTGGTCAGAAATGCAATGGAATTACTGACCAGACCAGGAGGAGAGGGATCAAAAAACTTCAGTGAATTTGTGGTTTTGCGTTAAAGATTGAATCGATATCCTCTTTACCAAAAACAAATTGTTGATTGCAGAACTGGCAGTCCATGGCAACCTGACCTTCTTCTTCAATAATCGACTCAATTTCTTTTCGATCCAGAGTACTGATGATTTTTGCACTTCTTTCCTGAGAGCAGGTGCAGACGAAACGGACAGGCTCTTTTTCAAAAATACGGACAGTTTCTTCATGAAACAGTCTGACCAGCAGTGTTTCATGATCCAGCTCCAGCAACTCAGCGTCTTGAGTGGTTTCAGCAAGAGCCGTCATGCGCTTCCAGGATTCAGCGCGAACGCCCTCGGAAAGCTCAACACTGGCAGGCAAAGCCTGCAGCAGCAAACCGCCACAGCTTTGGCCATC
The DNA here is from genome assembly GCF_024606345.1 of Endozoicomonas sp. YOMI1. Lineage (GTDB taxonomy): Bacteria > Pseudomonadota > Gammaproteobacteria > Pseudomonadales > Endozoicomonadaceae > Endozoicomonas. The sequence goes on along the minus strand of NZ_JAHHPM010000491.1, from coordinate 32,675 downwards.
ACAGGCCAGCCACAGCCGGGTTTGCAACTGCACAGATTGAGCAAAATAGTCTTCAAGACTTGCTGACAGCGTTTCCTTTTCCAGGGGAACAATACCCTGGTAACGCTTCCCTTTGACCGGGTCCACGGTAATCAACAGGCTTGCCTTGCCCAGAAGCTCCTGAAGCGCTCCCGCAGAAAGATCATCTTTGAATTGCGCAACAGCTCTGAACGACCGCTGGTCTGTACATTCCACCATGAGCAAAGTTAATGGCCCGTCACCCCTGGCCTGAAGGGTAAGCAGCCCGTCAAACTTCAGTGTTGTGCTCAACAGCAGGGCAGAGGCCACCAACTCCCCCAGTAGGCGCCTGACAACCTCGGGATAATCATGGGCAGCCAGGGCATCAACATAACTGTGGTTGAGGGAAACGATTTCACCGCGAATATCGGTATTTTCAAAGATAAAGCGTTGTACTGCGTTATCAGTTCTGCTCATGAGCAACATTCCGTTCCGGGCTTATCAGAAAACTGACGGCAGCATAAAAACTACCGAGCAAATAAAGGCAATCCACTGATTTACAAAGACACATAAAGTTGGAAGAGGCGTATTATATTACGATTCAGACAAAAACACTTCGCCATGTTTATAGCTTCTCTCTCTAAATCTTTGTTTGGGTATAATCGAAGGGTGCCAGCTTGGCCAGGGAAAGGACAGACCAGAAAGGTCAGGTGTTCATAAAACAGTTTCTACATCACGCCATTTCACACCCTCTCAGGCAGCTGATCCAGCCCAAATGCAGGTGCTGACACTCAGGATGACGTTCTACAATGAAAAAAGACGCACTGACACTGCTATTGAAGCTAAGTGCCTCAAGTCGATGTCCAACGACCGATTTGCAGTTATGACGTTTTTTAACCATCCAGATGCCAGCTTTTCGGGATAGTAAATTCCACATTTTCCAGCAGCCTGCCCACCGCCGCCAAAACACGGTAACGGGCATAAGTTTCCTGATATATAGCGGAAGTTAAGCTATTGCTGGACTGAAATAATTCATTCTCGCTGTCCAGCAAGTCCAGCAGAGTACGCTTACCAATGTTAAATTGCTCTCTGTATGCTGCAACCGTATCCCGGCTGGCATCCTCGTGAAGCAATAAATACTCACGTTGTGCGCCAATAAACTGAAGAGCCGCCCAGCTGATACGCATTCTTTCTTCTACATCTCTCATTACACTGGCTTTCTGGGAGCGCCGCTCTTCTGCCTGATGGGCACTCTCCAGCAAGCGGGCCCGATCACCGCCACCCCGGAATAAGTTGTAGCGAAGCCTCACCATGGCGACCGTATCATCATAATCACCCAGCTGACCATCAGCATTGCGCTTCCAGCTTTGGTCTAATTCGGCATCCAGTGATGGAAGATAACTGCTTTTACGGGAAGAGTATGCGTATTCCGATGATTCAAGATCCATTTCAGCAGCTTTTACACTGGGGTGATCCTGTCTGCTATTTTTAATGGCATTGTGCAAATCTTCCGGCAAATCCAGATGTTCAAAACCAGGAAACTCCAAATCACCGGGACTATGCCCAACCAACGCAAGGTACTCACTTTCAGCATCCATCAGATTATTTCTGGCACTAATGAGATTTGCATTTGCTCTTGCTCGCCGCCCTTCTACCTGAATCAAATCAGAGCTTCGGGCAACCCCCTGACGGGCACGACGCTCAATCTGATCAAAAATTTCGTGATGAATGTCCAGGTTTTCCTCTGCCAGCTCAACCAAATCACGACGCTCAAGCACTTTCAGATAAACATTGATAACCTGCAGGGCCAGATCTTCCAGTGTAGAGTAGAGCCGCCAATGCTCAGCCTCAGCGCCTTTATGGGCACCCTTCAGGTTGTACCAGGTATTAAAACCTGCAAAAAGGTTCTGTTTTAGAGAAAATGAAGCTTCTTTGCGGGTGCGCTTTTCCCCATTGGTATCTGGACTGGTATCTTTTTTCTGTCTACCTATACCTGCCGCAATATCAAGCGTTGGCCAGAAATCGGCAGCTGCTGCATCGATATTTTTTCTCTCAGCCTTTAGACGACTAAGAGCAACTTTTGCCTGAGGGTTTGAACGTAGGGCATGACCCAGAGCTTCTTCCAGAGATTCGGCTGAGACGTCAGTATTCCATGCTAGCAGGCCAGAAAACACGCTGATCAGCAGAAATTGAAAACGCTTCATGGAGGTCCCTGTCTCTTTCGCACGGAGATTTATTACCTAGATACATCGCCATGAATAATCGGGACTTTACAGCGGGTTGGAAAAATAGTGACTTGTAACCATTACGTTTCTGGTCAGCAATGACCAAATTATGATAAAAAAGAATAATAAGCGGTCCAGATATCCGGTTGAGACAGAATTAAGCCATTGAGAATGGATCGACAAGAAAGAATGGCTGCGAACCATTCTCGCTTCTTCTGTGGATTGCCAGGGGAATAACATGCACGATGGCGAAAAATTCGTCGGAACAGGCCTCAAGGTCATGATCATCGATGACAGCAAGACGATTCGTCGTACTGCTGAAACGCTTCTAACTAAAGCCGGTTGCCAGGTGGTTACCGCCACCGATGGCTTTGACGCATTGGCAAAAATCGCCGAGTCCGAACCAGACATCATCTTTGTCGATATTATGATGCCTCGTCTTGACGGCTATCAAACCTGTGCGCTGATTAAAAATAACAACGCATTTAAACAGATTCCCGTCATCATGCTATCCAGTAAGGATGGTCTGTTCGACCGCGCCAGAGGACGAATTGCCGGTTCAGATTACTATCTGACCAAGCCATTCAGTCGTGATGAACTATTCGCAACGATTCGGGAACACTGTCCTGACTATGCTCTGGCCGTTTAAACGAACGTGAATGGAAAGCCCTTGACGGCGTCTCTACCGATGAGACGCGCAAGGGGTTCAGAAAATAATGTAAAGCAAGTAACCAAGTTTGGTGCGGCCCTTTAGCACTGCATTAGGCCAAAAACACCGGGGGAATTTATGGCTAAGGTATTAATTGTTGACGACTCACCAACCGAACTGTACCAGCTGAGCGCAATGCTCGAGAAACATGGTCATACCATATTGACTGCTGACAATGGCGCTGATGGTGTCGCCCTCTGCCGGGAAGAGCAGCCTGATGCGGTATTAATGGATATCGTCATGCCAGGCTTGAACGGCTTTCAAGCCACCCGACAGCTGTCTAAAGATGGCAGTACAAGACACATTCCGGTCATTATTGTCACCACCAAAGATCAGGAAACTGATCGCGTCTGGGGCATGCGGCAGGGAGCCAGAAACTATCTGACCAAGCCCATTAAGGAAACCCTGCTACTGGAAACGCTAAACGAAGTCCTGAGTGATGCTGCGGCCTGAATCAGGTCGGGCTACTCCAGAAAGCTATCCCGGAAAAGAGGGCTGTCCCGCATCCGTCGCTGTCAATTGTCAAGGAAACAATGAAGGAAAGGAGTACTATGAGCAACTCCAGTCATCCATTCGACTATCTGGAGACACTTGAGCAGAGTGCTTCCCTGTACAGTGCTCAAATCCCGGTAGAGCAAACTGATCTGAGCTTTTGGCAGGGTGTCAGCTTTGTGCTGGATGGTCAGCATTATATGGTTCAGGTTGGTTCAATATCTGAAATTCTTCCCGTTCCCCAGACAACGCCATTGCCCGGTGTACAACGATGGGTCAGGGGATTAGCGAATGTCCGGGGACGTCTGATACCCGTCGTCAGCCTGGGAGACTTTTTGAAAAGTAACCAGGCCAGTTATGTGTCCAGTCAACCAAACAACAACAACCGGATACTTGTCATCGAGAAGAAAGACATTTCCGTTGGCCTTGTCGTTGATGAAGTAAAAGGCATGCAGCAGTTTACCGCCAGCAGCCACTCAGATGAGATACCGGCATCCATTCCGGAAAATATTCATCCATTTACCAGAGGCTCCTATTTCAAAGATCAACACTATGTCATATTCAGTATTGAGGGACTCGTTACCAACGAGCGTTTTCTAAAAGCCGCCAGCGAATAAACAGGATTTTGATTTCACATCAGAAATCGGGGAATAAACCATGAAAGGCAATCAAGCGAAAAGAGGACAGGGAAGCAAGGCTAACAGAGCCACAATCGCTTCGATCACCATGCTGGTGCTGTCCCTGTCTGTGATGACAGGTGCATTTATTTACAATGACCAGCAATCCCAGCTGCTTCACACCCATGCAACCCATGCGGGTGAGCTCCGGGTTCTTTCCCAGCAGATTGCCAAAAACGCCTCAGAAGCGGCCTCAGGTAAAGAAGAAGCCTTTCCCCTGCTGAAAGAAGCAACATTGATGTTTGGCCAATATATTGTTGAGTTGAACCGTGCCAGGCTTTCAGTACTCCCCTTTATTGACACGTCCGATAGCGCCACCGCCCAGCAGATTGAAGCCCTGAATTCTGCATGGTCTGAGATGAAGGTAGAAGCCGGCAGCATTCTCGCTGCACAGGATACCGTACTGTCTCTGCATGATGTTGCTACCACACTGAGTGAAACCATTCCCCAACTGCAAATTGAGTACGACGAGGTGGTAGAAATCCTTCTGGATAACAATGCACCCTCTGACCAGATTGCCATGGCTCAACGCCAGCCCTGGCTGGCAGAGCGTATTATCCGGAGTGTTGCCAAGGTTCTGGAAGGTGGCGAAGATTCCATCATGGCGGCTGACAGCTTTGGCCGTGATGCCAAGCTCTTCGGGCGGGTGCTGCAGGGTATGCTGGAAGGTAACCTTGCCATGCGCATCAGTCAAGTGACTGATGATGAAGCCATTGACCGTCTTACGGAGATTTCCGACCTGTTTGAATTCGTCGATGGCAGCGTTGATGAGATTCTGGAAACCTCTCCCGAACTGTTCCAGGTACGCGCCGCATCCGACACCATCTTCACCGATTCACAACAACTGCTGCAGCAAACATCAGTGCTGGCAGACACCTTGTCCACTTCTACTATTGAACAGAAGACACTTGAGCTGGCCATCATGGCCTCCGGTGGACTTTCCCTCCTGTTTGTCCTGGTCACCGCCATGTCCATCATTATGGATACCCGCCGTCGTCTGGAAGAAACCAAAAGCCAAAGCGAGGCGACCAAAGCCCAGAACACCGCTAACCAGAAGGCCATTCTGCGACTTCTTGATGAAATGGCGGACCTGGCAGACGGTGACTTGACGGTTAAAGCCAGTGTTACCGAAGACTTTACCGGAGCCATTGCGGACTCCATTAACTTCTCCATTGAACAATTGCGCGCCTTGGTAAACACCATTAACCAGACTGCCGTTAAGGTAGACGCAGCCGCCCAGGAAACACAGGCAACCGCACGACTGCTGGCCGAAGCTTCCGACCACCAGGCCCAGGAAATCGGGGCTACCACCCAGTCCGTGAACCAGATGACAGAGTCCATTGAAAAGGTCTCCAGCGAAGCCTCCGACTCTGCTGATGTGGCCGAGCGCTCGGTACAGATCGCGGCTAACGGTGGACTGGTGGTACGAAATACCATTGATGGCATGACCACTATCCGTGAACAGATTCAGGATACCTCCAAGCGTATTAAGCGACTGGGTGAGTCCTCTCAGGAAATCGGTGACATTATTTCTCTGATCAACGAGATCGCCGACCAGACCAACATTCTATCCCTGAACGCCGCTATCCAGGCCTCCATGGCCGGTGAAGCAGGCCGGGGCTTTGCCGTGGTTGCCGACGAGGTTCAACGTCTGGCAGAACGGGTATCGGCAGCCACCAAACAGGTAGAAGCGCTGGTATCGACCATCCAGACTGACACCAACGAAGCAGTCATTTCCATGGAACAAACCACTTCTGAAGTGGTACACGGAGCCCGTTTGGCACAGGATGCCGGTGTTGCACTGGAAGAAATCGAGCAGGTATCTAACAGCCTGTCAGGCCTGATCCGGAACATTTCTGAAACCGCAAAAGTCCAGGCACAGTCAGCCTCACAGATCTCCAACCGCATGGTGGCCATCCGGGATATTTCGATTCAAACCTCCTCAGGAACCAAGGCAACCGCTCAATCTATCGGTGATCTGGCCGGTATGGCCATGGAGATGCGTCAGTCGGTTACGGGTTTCAAACTGCCTGAAACCACAGAGTCCTGACACCGGAAAACTGACTCCGTAAGAGACGAGAGCATGAGAACAAGCATGATGCCCGCCGCTCGGGCGCTCTTGTTAAACAGAGAGATAAAAACAGCGCTTACGAAAGCGGGAATGGTAGCTGGAAACAGGAGCCAGGCATGGTCGAACAGCGTGAATATATAGGTCTGGACTGGGTTATCGGAGAGATTGAAGGCACCCTCACTAAAGCCCGTCAGGACCTTGAACAGTATGCTGATTCCACAGATAAGACTGTGTTTCTGGAGAATTGTCGTACAAAAATCCAGCAAATTCACAGCACACTGAAAATATTGAAACAGAAAGGAGCCCGGTTACTTACCCGGGAAATTCTGCTGTTATTAGATAGCCTGAAGGCGACTCCAGTTGATAATACCCAGCAGCTGGTGGTACTGATTCAGGCGATGCTTCAGCTGCCGGGCTATCTTACCCATACCTCCAGATCTGGCAAGGATACCCCCAGCCTGCTGAAGAATCTGCTCAGTGAAATGCGCCAATTACGCGGGCAACGGGCTTTATCCGATATTGATTTTTTTGCACCGGCCATCGTTCACACCATTGCACCAATCCCGGAAGCACAGCTGAACAAGCTACAGGCTAGCGGTTTTGCGGTTCTGGTACGTAAAATACGGCAGAAATACCAGCTGTGTCTTGCCGGTGTTCTCAGGGACAGCCAGCGGGACCAGCAACTAACGGTCATCAGTAAGATATTTGCCAAGCTGCAAAACCTGTGCTGGGATTCGCCAATCTCACCGCTATGGGATGCCTGCACCGCATTTTCAGAGGGTCTCAAGGAAGGCTCTATCGCCATAGACAGTCACGCCATCAGAATCCTTCGTGAAATGGACAATGAGTTCAAGTGTCTGGCCAATGAGGAAACCAAACGACTGAACACCCCGCCCTCGGAAGAGATACTGAGAGAGATTCTTTATCGAATTGCCAAAGCAAACAGTGATCATGCGCTTATCCTTTCTCTGAAGCGACGATACTCTCTGGACCAGGCTCTGGAGTCAGAGCCTCAGGATATCAATCTGATCAGCATTGATGCAGCAACGCCCGTGGTGAAAGCCATCAAGGAAGAGCTAACTCATATCAAAGACGCACTGGATCTTTACCTGCTGAACCCTGAGGACAATAAATCCAGACTTCAGGATCAACTGGCCACCTGCCAGCAAATCTCTGACACATTATGCATGCTTGGCCTTGAGTCGTTGCAGAAAATAATGCACAGGGAGCATCAACACCTGCAGATGATTCTTGCTGGTGGACACTCGCCCGAAAAACTGAACGATACCCTGATCAATTCGGCTGCCCGGTTGCTTGAAGTGGAATCCGGGCTGAACCAGTTCATGGGCATTAATCGCTCGGTAACCGGCCAGCCCTCTGTATCAGCACAGATAAATGATATTCACCAAAAGGTGATTTATGAAGCCCGTAAAAACCTGGAACAGGCCAAAGGCGCTGTGGTGGACTACCTTGGCAGTGATTATAATCAGGAGTTTCTGGCCAGGTTGTTACCCCTGATAAAAAGCATCCAGGGTAGTCTTGCCATTATTCCTCTGAACCGAGTTGCTGAGTTAATCAGTCGCTGTTCCAGACATATTCAGCATCAGTGGCTGGACAAAAACCTCAAGCCCAGCCTTGAGGAGCTGGAAGCGCTGGCCGATACGTTGTCCAGCATTGAATACTATCTGGAACAGTTGAGTGGCGGAGCTTCTGCCCACGTTGAAAAAACGCTGGATATTACCCAGAAAAGTATCGATAGGCTTGAGTCATCCGTTAACGTAACAAAAGTAGAACCTGCAGCACTGACTGTTGATTTTTCCCTGAATGAAGAAGATCTGTCGGACGTGGAAAGCCTCCCCCCCGAAGAAGCGTTCTCATTTACCGAGATTTCACCCCCTTCATCAGATAGCACCCTAATCATAAATAACACCCTGAGCAGCGATGACATCACAGAGGATCTGGCTCCATCACACCACTCTTCCCTGAAGGACACCCTCTCTGTAGAAAAAACCTTCAGTGTGTCAATGGATGAAGATGATGACGACCTCCATGAAGTTTTCGTCGAAGAAGCGACAGAAGTTCAGCAGCAGCTCAAAGCGCTATTTCCACAATGGCGCAATAATATCCATGATGCAGCCACGACCAATGAGATAAGAAGAGCCTTTCATACGTTAAAGGGCAGCAGCCGCATGATCGGTGCTGACGTTATCGGCGAGCTGGCATGGTCAGTGGAAAACATGTTGAACAGCGTGGTCAAAGGCACTATTAGTAGTGCGTCTGAGCCAATAGCTGAACTACTCCATGAAATCATCGCTATGCTGCCTGAACTGGTGAATGATTTTGCCAGGGACAGTCAGCAGCTAACCCCGGAAGTTCTGCTTTGCATGGAGAAAGCAGACGCCCTGGGTAAAGGAACCCACTTTGTCGTTGATAGTGAGGAGTTGGTAGAGCCTGATCAGCAAGAACCGGCAATGATGTTTGGCAACATTGTAGCGGACAGTGCCGGAGAAGCTCTGGATAGCCACGTTGATGAGCTGGTTAATGAACCGATAGAGCCTTCAGAAACTGAGGCAATCAATAAATTCGTAACTGAAGAGCAAACCGCTGAGCTGGATAGCAGTAATGATCAACAGTTACTGGACATTTTTGACACTGAAGCCAGAAGTCATCTCAGTGTCGTAAAAGAGTTCATCGAGATTAGCCATCAAATGGGTGGCGATATCCAGATCACGGATACCGTCCAGCGAGCACTGCACACCCTGAAAGGCAGTGCCTTTATGGCAGAAATTACGCCCCTTGCTGAGCTGATTGCAGCTATTGAAAAAACCATCCAGGAGTTTTGGACACACCTGGTGCCTGCTGATAGCCAGGTCATCAGCATGCTGGAACAGGGGGTAGACCTGATTGAAGATGCACTGCAACAACTTCAAACAACCTCCCAACCTCTGGAGCTGAAAGTTGATAGCTTTCTTAACTGGCTTAACGCGCTTCATAACCAACTACTCAGCAACACTTTGAACGATGAGTCTGCCCCGGAGCCTTCGCCGGTAAAACAGCCAACAGGCCAACAGGCAGCACTTTTCCTGGCCAGCGACCTTGACCTGTTACTGGATGCCGGCAGCCACCTGAAAACATGGGTTAACAGTACGCCCCATGAGGAACTTGACCGGTTCAAGTTTGAACTGAAAGTGCTTGCTGAGAATGCCAATGAAGCGGGTTTGTCCGCTATCGCAGAGCTCTGTGATGTGTTACATGATGTCTGCATTTACCTGGAGACCCATGAGACTAGGCTTCCCCAACAGTTACTGCCGCCATTTACTGACGGTTTCGAAGCCCTGGTTGAAATGATGAATCAGGTGGCTTCACAGCAAACGCCTGAACCGCCACAAGCGGTTTTCAGTGCCCTGCGTGAAGCACTCGAGTCCTTGCTGTTTGAGCAGGCATTGAGTCAAGCCGAGCCGTATCCAGAGCCAGACCTGACGTTCGAAGAAAACCCGGGCAATCATGACTTTGATGTCCTTCTTGATTTTGATACAGAGACAGAAGAAGACATCGACTTATCGTTCACTGAAGATAATCGTTTCAAACCGATCGCCCAGCCTTCCGGCAGTGGTCCAGTCCCGGCAGAAAGCACACCTTTTGCGCCTTTCAGCGATGGGTCAGAGTCCGATCCGGAGCTGCGCAAGCTGTTTATCGAGGAGGCTTATGAGCTGCTTGAAGACTCAGCCCAATCTCTGGAAACATGGCTAAGTAATACCAGCGATTTACAACCGGTTCATGAGCTTCAACGATGCCTGCACACCCTGAAAGGGGGAGCAATGATGGCAGAACTTAATGAGCTTGGAGAACTGAGCCATGGGCTGGAAGATATCTATGAATCCATTGCCAACGGCAGCTGTGAGCCTGAGAGCGCCCCTCTTGCGCTGATTCAGAAAACTCACGATATCATAGAGACAACGCTGAAAGCGCCTGGCAACGGGGAGCCATCCCCTGAAGTACAGCGTATGCTGGAAGAGCTCAGGCAATGGAAGAATAGACTGAACGCCAGTCACTCAACCGCTGAAAAGCCAGGTACTCTTCCGGACTATCTGGGGCATTCATCACCAGGTAAACCTCTCACCAGGGCTTTCGATGAGGATAAATGGGTCAACAACCTGTCGGAACTGCCAGTACCTGATCTACCAAAGCGGATGCCTGAGCAGTTACTGGAACCCGTTTCTACCATCCGGGTAGCGCCTCAGACCAATGCCGATGCTGAAGAGACAACGCTTCAGTCATCCAGTGAAATGGTCCGAATTCCCTCGGGACTTCTGGAAAACCTGATCAATCTTGCCGGGGAAACCAGCATCAGCCGCTCCCGCATTGAGCAGCAAACCGCAGATGCCAGCAGAACCCTTGAAGAGATGAATCGAACCATTCTGCGGGTTCGGGAACAGTTGCGGCGACTCGATATAGAAACCCAGAGCCAGATCATCTCCCGGCACCAGGGCGATCTTGGTGATAATCCTGAATTTGATCCACTGGAAATGGACCAGTACTCAGAACTGTCACAGCTTTCTCACTCGCTGGTTGAGTCCGCATCTGACCTTATGGATCTGCGCGAGGCTCTGCAGGAAAAAACCCGGGATACAGAAACGCAGCTCCAGCAACAGTCCAGAACTCAGATTGAGCTCCAGGAGCAGCTGATGAAAGCCCGGATGGTATCGTTCAGCCGACTGATTCCCAGACTGCGCAAGATTGTCCGTCAGGTGTCTGATGACCTGAACAAACCCGTTGAACTTCTGGTTAGTAATGCCGAAGGCGAGATGGACAGAACTATGCTCGAGCGGATGCTTGCTCCCCTTGGACATATCCTCCGAAATGCCATTGGTCACGGCATCGAAGATTCATTAGAAGAAAGACAGAATTCAGGAAAACATGCAGCTGGTCAGATTTCTTTATCCATTCGTCGCGATGGTGCCGATGTTGTGGTTGAACTGTCCGACGATGGTCGCGGTATCGATATCGAAGCCGTGAAAGCTAAAGCGATTGAACAGCAGCTGATCAGTCCTGACGAACCGGTAACGGATCAGGAAGTCATCGAACTGATTATGAAGTCCGGATTCAGTACCGCAACCCAGGTGACCCACCTTTCTGGCCGCGGTGTCGGGCTGGATGTTGTGAATAACTCGGTTCGCCAAATGGGTGGCAGTATACAGGTTAAGTCTGAGGCCGGGCTGGGCACACAATTCTCCCTCAGGCTGCCATTCACCCTGTCCATTAACCGGGCGTTAATGGTGGAAGTAGGGAACAGCCTTTACGCACTGCCGATGCATGCCATTGATGGCATCTCGATGGTGTCAGCAAAAATGCTGGCCGATTGCTACAAAAACAAAGCTCCACTCATCTATGGCAATGGTACAGAGCACCAGCTGATCTATATGGGGGCTCTTATAGATACTCCCAGCCCAAAAATAAGCGATGGCCAGTGTCCGGTTGTCATGGTGCAGAGGGGCAGTGAGAATATTGCGGTTCAGGTTGATGCTATCGTGGGTAGCCGGGAAATCATTACCAAGAGTCTGGGGATTCAGTTCTCCGGTCTTGCCGGGGTAAACGGTGCAACCATTCTTGGTGATGGCCGGGTTGTGGTTATCCTTGATCCAGCGGCACTTTACCGCAAACATCAGCTTGTCATTCAAGAGGCCAAACCTGATACCGTTGAAAGACATGAACTTGATAGTAGTGACCAGGCCATTAAAGTGCTTGTGGTGGATGACTCGGTTACCGTAAGGAAAGTCACCAGTCGTCTGCTAACCCGCCAGGGATACGAGGTGATATCGGCACGGGATGGCGTGGAGGCCATGACCCGCCTCTCTGAGCAGAAGCCAGACATTATGCTGCTGGATATCGAAATGCCCCGTATGGATGGTTTTGAGGTGGCCAGTGCGGTCAGGAATGACGCTGAGCTTCAGGACCTGCCGATTATCATGATCACCTCCAGAACCGGTGAGAAACATCGCCAACGGGCCTTCAGCCTTGGTGTCAATGAGTACATAGGCAAACCTTTCCAGGAAGGGCCGTTACTCGAAGCGATTGGAAAACTGATTGAAGTTGAGACAGCCTGATAACAGAGCTTCTCAGGAAGCTCTGCTCTTAACAAAGATATCAAAAGCAACAAAAGCAGCCTCAACCGCACAGTAGCAGAATGAAGAGGAAACCATGTCCGGAAGCCACCAGCCCATTTCGTCCGTGCTGATGCCCATGCAGCAGCGTCCCCTGCTGATACCTTCAGTATGCATTGCCGGTATTCAGGACTACAGTCGTCCGGAAGCAAACTACCCGGAAACCGAATGGCTGCTGGGTGATCTTAACTGGCGGGGTAAAAAGATCCCGGTGGTTTCCTTTGAAAGACTGAACCTGGGACGATTTGCAGAGTTTTCTGCCACCAACCGTATTGCAATTATGCATCGCACCAGTAAAAACGACAGCCTGCCATTCTATGCCATGGTGGTGCAGGGGGTTCCACAACCCTTAACACTGGTACGTGAAGAAGTCCGTACCTCGGCAGAGGAAAAAGGCCCCATGGAGAAATACCGGGTTATTCTGAAAGACATTCCCGCTTCAATTCCGGATCTTTCCCTTCTGGAACAGAAAATAAACGAAGTGTTGTCAGACAATAAACTTGCAATTGCTCAAGAGACTGAAGAGCTGTGTGAATAAGGAATTGTCATTTAATAACTTCGACATTTCAATAAGCGCTGCCCGCTTCCCGTCCCCCGCTGTCCGAAAAAGACAGGCCGCTTGTGCGGGGAGCGGGGACAAGCATCATGTTAGATGGTAGCAGGCTCTATTCACCACAAAGCAATATAACGACCATGGTCCATCGGTCACCTGAATGGTTCCATCTTTTGTCACAACTTTTGGCACAAGAACGGCTTTGATAAACGCCTGTTGACGTAAATAACGCAGTGCATCATCCTCCGGGGATAAAAAGCCGACAGTACACCAGCACCATCAACGGAGTGTTTTGAAATAATGTTAATGCTCCATTGCCGTTACCGCAGCTAGCTGCATAGTGAAATCCGGCGCAACTTCCTTTACCCACTGCTCAAAATCCTCTAATGATTCATCTATTTCTTTGCTGTTATAGTCTTCGATATCTGGTTTAAGTATCTTTTTCAATAAATTGATCTTGCGTTCATTATTTTTATGTTCATTCATGTTCGCCGCAAATTTATCCAGCCAAGGTTCCCCTTCTTTATTGGTGACAAGCAGTTTCATGAACTCTACCGTCGTACAATGGTCAACTGCTACAATCTTATGTCTCAGGCAGTATTTCGCTATTTTTAATTTGCTTTCTCCTGAGCAACTCTTCCAGATTCTAAGACAATTATTCCTGTAACGTTCCAGTCCCCACAGATAAACCCGAGCCAGGGCAAATTCCATCGAACTCTGTTGTTTATAATCTGATCCAAAATACAAGCTGGTTTTGTTTTCTATATTCCCGGCACTTTTTTCAGAGGCTTCATCATCCACACTGTTTGCATTGACGCCAAATTCTATATATTCATGTTTGGGGTGAGGAAACATGAGAAACTCAATGATATTAATAATCAAAGCCAGCATATCTTCTATGGGTAAAGGACTGAGCAACTCATCCACAGGATCAGCCAGAGCAACTAAGTCTTCATCTTCGCTATCTGATACCAGTAGGTCCTCATCTTCGTTATCTGATAAAATAACCAGATCAAGCAAGTCTTCCAAAACACCGAAGCAACTTCCGGCGTCTCTATTTCTAAAGAAGGTGGTTCTGAAATCAAAATACACAGCCCTGAGATCACTGACTTTACGATCACAGAATTCCCGATTGTTATTGATGAAACTCAATGCACTTTCATCATGGTACAGTCTGATTCCAAAAAGACAAAAGATAATAGATCGAAGTTTTTGCGGATACTGACTTTTTATAATTTCAGTCTGTTCAATGAGGTTTTTTTTTGTTATTTCATCCAGGGGTTTCAGGTTCAGGAAGTGACAGAAGTAACCATTTTTATCCATGACCTCCAGCCATTGTTCCAGATTGAGCTCACCCTGGCGATTAAGACATGACTGAAATATGATTTGGGAAATCTGCCGTGTACTGTCCGCTATAAGACTCGTCTCATGTGGTTGCTTAGGATAAAAACGTGCATTTTCCAATACTGATGATGCAAAGCAATCGCCTTCAAAAGAGCAATGCTTAAAACCAATGCATTCAAGATCAGCACTGTTTAACTGCTCTGTGGTGAATTTACAGCGTTTGAAAGTAGTATCTTTAAATTCGGCTCCATTCATTGAGCAGCCTCTGAAATCAATGTCTTCAATCTCGCCCCGCAATATACCAGTCGCTTTTTTCAAACCATCCAACGAATCCAGTTTTTCGTACAATAGTCCTGGATTTTGTTGCATAAGCAACTTCAGGCCTTCATCACCAAAATACATGATAAGCAATTTGATCTTATCCGGAACCTGACTGCGAGCAGAAATTAACTGACAATAACTGGTTGACCCAGAATACCGGAGAAGCTTTTCCGGCGGGCGTCCGTCAGACTGATGGCTGTAACGTCTTTTCAGGACAGGCAACTGATCTTGCTGATTTATGGGGGGATTGACCTGAAGCGTTTGCAGCTTGTCAACCAACGTTTGCTTACCCGCCTCCATGCCATTATTAACATGCACTGTTCTGGTGAACGCTTCGCTTTTCCGGGTGTGGTGGTCTGCGGGGCTGCATCCGCCACTGATTACTGTATCAAGGTTGCTCACATTTTTTGTGCTGCCCAAATCCATAATCAAGTTCCCCTTTATTATTTCCTGTCAAACTATACCCGGAGTTACCGGGTAAAAACTGTTCGCATTTAATAACAAGACCATTCACTTAAAAATTAGTTCCCTAGTACATCATTTCAATGAGCTTGATGTGCACAATCTCCGTTCACCCTGAGCGTCCTTCGACCGTGCATCCTGAGCGGAGCAGAAGGGCGCTCAGGACGAGCGGAGTTTGGACGTCATTGAAAGAGAGAACCCATCAATTACATTAAACCGTGTACCAGTTATTGATTGATCGTACAGATAATATTGTTTCTGTTTAAAAATCCCGGTTGTCTCCTTTGAAGGGCTAAAGAATTGAACAAAAATAATCAACGGATCGCTGCATAAGACTCCTTGGCCTAAACATCGAACGCTGAAAGTCTAAAGCGCTACCATCAACCCAGGAATAATCATTACACGCTTTTTCTATAAGGGGGAAAGGTTTGGCACCGGTTTCATCTTCAAATTTTTTGGCAAATCCTCCATAGTGCCTGGTAACCATATTATCAGCAGGCATAAAGGAAAACTTACAAACGCGCAATTCATTTGATCGAAGATCATCAGGATTCGGACGAACATACTCTGCACAGCTGGAATATTGACTCATTAATGCAAAGGTTATGGTCAACACCTCATGCATTAAACAACCAAAATAGTCTGATCGGGCATGAGAAGTGGCAAAAATATCATTCGTGCTGTTGGTAAATTCTGGGATCAGGAATTTGCACTTGAATAAAACCCCTCTAAAATACAGATCATCCATCCTGCCCAGGGAGTTGTAATAAATATCGGTATCTAAATAAATCATCCCGTCACAGGGGTTGGTTCTTATATCGGTATCACCCGGGCCTTGCTTAATACCATCAAGCAGCTCAGTGCCATAAAACATCAGAAGCACCCTGAGTACATCGCTATATGCACAAGCTGTTCTTGTTATCTCAACCCTGGACATTGTTTCAAATCCATTAAATATCCAGCGTTCAATATCAGCAAAGCCAATGTTATTTAATAGTGGATTGATAACAGTATCCATAACGCGGACATTTTCCGGACAAACCTCTTCAAAACGTACCATATCCTCCCTGGCCTGCTCACTTAACAAAGTCGATGTAATCCACAGGACAGTCAACCGCTGCGGATAGGCATTAGCCCAGTCAAAAATATTTTTAGCGTATTTATCAGGAATAAGACTTCCAACCCAGATAAAATTTAACGGCAGTTTTGCAGTACTGGCAAACCCTGGCTTCTCATCCAGAGATACTTCAGCGGAAGATCTCAATTTACCCTCAAACTCACACTGAGGCACTATCCTGAAGTCTTCAAGTCGCTTTTTTTCATAGAAACCATTCGATGAAGTGCATTCTCCATCAACAACATGAACAGGTCGTGTGTCCTGTAAGCAGAGAGAACCGGCAACTTCGTCCATCGCTGGCAGGCTGTTTTGGAGGCCCGATTGATAAGCGCTCAGGTTTTTGTAAGTTAATTTGGTAATATCCACGTCAGAGCCTTAAAATTACCGGAACAAGCATTGATTTAGTCTTTTTGATTCTTTTTGCTCTGAATGGTTCAATTTAATAATTAAATGAATTACTGCTTTTGGTACCTGTAGGTACTATTTAGTAATCTCCCCAGAGGTACTGCATCAGCGTAATCGCCACTACAGGTGCAGTTTCCGTTCTAAGCACCCGGGGGCCTAATGTCAGTGGGTTAAAACGGTGGCCCTCAGCCAACTCAATTTCCTGAGCGGTTAAACCACCCTCCGGGCCAATCAGCAGAGATACCGACCCTGGCTGTGCAAAACCACTGAGTTTCTCTCTGGTTCGATGATGCAGCACAAAGCTCAACTCAGTGACCCGGGTGGTGAGCCAATCTTCCAGCTTAACGGGCGTATGTATGGTCGGTACGATATTGCGACCACACTGTTCACAGGCACTGATAGCCACCTGTTGCCAGTGCTTGACTCGTTTATCCAAACGTTCTGCATTCAGCTTCACCTCACAACGCTCACTCCATAATGGGGTAATGGATGTGACGCCCGCTTCCGTTGCCTTCTGAATGGCATAATCCATACGTTCACCGCGGCTGAGTGCCTGACCCAGCTCGATAGTCAAGGGAGACTGGGCATCACCCTCGATAAACGATTCAAGATAAACGGTAACCGACTTTTTGCTAACGCTCTCTACGGTTCCCTGCCAGGCTCCCCCCTGACCATTAAACAGAACCAGTGGCTCTTCAGGTCTCATGCGCAAAACACGTCCAACATGATTGGCGGCATTTTCGGAAAGTTCAATGGAGCTGTCAGCCTGAAGCGGCTGCGATGAATAAATACGTGGGTTTCTCATGGGGAGGTACTGGGGTTATGAGTTATGGTTTTGGGTTACGGGTTATGGGTTATGGGTTACGAGTTACGAGTTATGACGGAATAATTAACAAGGATAATAATACCATTCACAATTCCCTCACAACTCACAACTCATAACTCACAACTCAAAACCCACCACATCAATCAACCAAAATGCCCAGGTTATCGCAGATACCCTGGCAGGGGGCTGCCTGATTAAGCGTATAGAAATGCAAACCCGGTGCTCCGCCTTGCAGTAATTTCTCACAGAGCCGGGTCACCACCTCTTCACCAAACTGTTTAATACTGCTGATATCATCGCCATAGGCTTCCAGTTGCTTACGAATCCATCTTGGAATCTCGGCACCACAGGCATCCGAAAAGCGAGCCAGCCGGGTATAGTTGGTGATCGGCATGATTCCGGGAGCCACAGGGAGATCAATGCCCAGTGAGTGAGTACGCTCCAGAAAATAGAAATAACTGTCTGCATTAAAGAAATATTGGGTAATCGCCGAGTTCGCGCCGGCATCCACCTTACGTTTGAAGTTATCCAGATCCTTTTCCATATTGGGTGCCTGTGGATGCACTTCCGGATAAGCGGCAACCTCGATATGGAAATGATCCCCAGTTTCAGTGCGAATAAACTCCACCAACTCATTGGCGTAGCGCAGCTCACCACTGTCATGCCCCATACCTGAGGGAAGATCACCTCTCAGAGCAACAATACGCTCAACCCCCTGGTCACGGTAAAAGTCCAGCAACGCTTTAATCTGCTCCCGGGAGTCACCAACGCAGGAAAGGTGTGGCGCTGTTGCTATGCGGGTCTGGTTCTGAGTTGACAGCACCGTTTCAAGGGTTCTATCCCGAGTTGAGCCACCAGCTCCGTAGGTCACCGAGAAAAATTCCGGTTGGTATCTGGCCAGACTGAGCGCATTCTGCTCAAGTTTCCGGGCACCCTCTTCTGTTTTAGTGGGAAAGAATTCAAAGCTGACAGGAGTGTTATTGGTTATTGTATTTGCCATGGTATTCACCAGCAGAGGTAGCTGGCTGGTGAAGAGACATCAGCCAGCGAATAGACTTTTAATATTTGTAATCGTTACTCTTGAAGGGGCCATCAACGGGCACGTTGATGTAGTCAGCCTGGCCTTGAGTCAGCCGGGTAATCACACCACCAAAGCCTTCTACCATATAGGCAGCGACTTCTTCATCCAGTTTCTTGGGCAATACGGTCACAGCCAGCTTTTCTGACTTTTGATCGGCAGGCAGGTTAGCAAACCCTGCTTCATAAAGATGAATCTGGGCCAGAGCCTGATTGGCAAATGAGCCATCCATGATACGCGACGGATGTCCAGTAGCATTACCCAGATTGACCAGTCGCCCTTCGGAAAGCAGTATCAGGTGATCATTGCAAGCGTCGTCCCGGACGATCTTGTGCACCTGAGGCTTGACCTCTTCCCAGGCCCAGTGGTCACGCATGAACTGCGTTTCTATCTCGGTATCAAAATGGCCGATATTACAAACTACACAGCCACTTTTCAGGGCTTTCAGCATGTTGCGGTCACAGACATGAACGTTACCCGTGGTGGTCACCAGCAAGTCAGTGGTGGCCAGTAGCTCCCGGTTGATAGAAGCTTCGGTGCCATCGTTAGCACCATCGATATAGGGTGAAACCACTTCAAAGCCATCCATACAGGCCTGCATGGCACAGATCGGGTCAACTTCCGTCACTTTCACAATCATGCCTTCCTGGCGCAGGGAAGCGGCGGAACCTTTACCTACATCACCGTAACCAATAACCAGCGCTTTCTTGCCCGCCAGCAGATGGTCGGTGGCCCGCTTGATGGCATCATTGAGAGAGTGGCGACAGCCATACTTATTGTCGTTTTTACTTTTGGTGACCGCATCATTGACGTTGATTGCCGGTACTTTCAGGGTGCCTTTTTCCAGCATTTCCAGCAGGCGGTGAACCCCGGTGGTGGTCTCTTCAGAGATGCCATGAATGTTATCCAGCAGTTCAGGGTACTTGTCGTGTAACAGCAGTGTCAGGTCACCACCATCGTCCAACACCATGTTGGCATGCCAGGGCTTACCGTGACCATCAAGGACCGTCTGCTCGATACACCACCAGAACTCTTCTTCTGTCTCCCCCTTCCAGGCAAATACCGGTATGCCCGCTGCAGCAATCGCGGCGGCGGCATGATCCTGGGTAGAAAAGATATTACAGGAAGACCAGCGTACTTCCGCGCCAAGCGCCACCAGCGTTTCAATCAGTACCGCAGTCTGGATGGTCATATGAATACAACCCATGATCTTTGCGCCTTTCAGCGGCTGCTGATCACGGTACTTAGCCCGGATCGCCATCAGTGCGGGCATTTCACCCTCGGCAATCTGGATCTCACGTCTTCCCCAGTCCGCCAGGGAGATATCAGCTACTCGATAGTCCTGAGCTTTGGTGGAGCTCTGAAAATCGGCAGTCAAATCAGGGTTAGCACTCATAAACCACGTCCCACTCTGCGTATTATCCGAAATTTCAAGTCTAGCAGCGGCAACATCCTATATCAATTAATTTTGATATAGATAAGTATTTGAACTCTTGCCAGCACTTTCAAATCCAAAGTCCTTTATAAAGCCCTGACAATCAAATGATTAATAACCGTTAAACCACCATGCAGACTTCAAACTCTAATGCATATATGCCATACATTCGTTTAAACAACACTTCCGATCCCGAAAATGAAGCTTCCAGAAACGCCAAAGAACAGGCAAAAGGACATTTCAGCAGGCATAGAATTGACAAATTTGAACCGGATTCACATAGCCGCAGTTATTTACTGGGTACCACAAATACACGACAACAGGATATGGGCAGCATTACCACTGCCCTGAGTCCGGAATGATTAAAGGCCTGCAGCCTTGCGAAGCTGTTCCGCTTTGTCGGTACGCTCCCAGGTAAACTCTGCCTCTTCCCGGCCAAAATGGCCATAGGCTGCAGTGGACTGATAGATTGGACGCTTGAGATCCAGCATCCTCACCAGGCCACCAGCGCGCAGATCAAAATATTCCCGAACCAGTTCAACGATGCGCTCATCTGACACCTTACCGGTGCCAAACGTATTAATGGAAATAGAGGTAGGCTCAGAAACACCAATGGCGTAGGAAACCTGGATTTCACAACGATCCGCCAAACCGGCTGCAACAATGTTCTTGGCGACATAACGGCCAGCATAGGCGGCAGAACGGTCAACCTTGGATGGATCCTTACCGGAGAACGCACCACCACCATGGCGGGCCATGCCACCGTAGGTATCGACAATAATCTTGCGTCCGGTCAGTCCACAGTCACCAACAGGACCACCAATCACAAATATACCCGTCGGGTTAATATGATATTTGGTTTCTTCATGGAGCCAGCCTTCCGGGAATACAGGCTTGATAATCTGCTCCAGCACTTTACGACGAATGTCATCCAGAGAGACATCCGGAGAATGCTGGGTAGAAAGCACGACGGCATCAACACTCTGAACCTTACCATTCTGGTCGTAACGCATGGTTACCTGACTCTTGGCATCAGGACGCAGCCAGGGTAAAACACCATTTTTGCGCAACTGCGCCTGGCGCTTAACCAACTCATGGGCATAGTAAATGGGGGCAGGCATCAGCACCGGTGTTTCATTGGTGGCATAACCAAACATCAGGCCCTGATCACCAGCGCCCTGTTCGTGCTCATCGGTTTCATCAACACCAACGGCAATGTCCGGGGACTGTTTGCCAATGGCATTCAGAACCGCAACGCACTCACCATCAAAGCCCAGGTCTCCATGGTTATAACCAATACTGGTGACGACATTGCGAACCAGCTCTTCAATATCAACATAAGTTGTGGTGCGCACTTCACCGGCAACAATCACCATGCCGGTTTTTACCATGGTTTCTACCGCAACCCGTGCTTCCGGGTCATCCTTGATGATGGCATCCAGAATGGCATCAGAAATCTGGTCAGCAATTTTGTCTGGATGCCCTTCAGATACCGACTCCGATGTGAATAGCGAATACTCAGACATAGCCGTTTAATCCTCTTAAAAAAAATTTATTCCACCCCTTTATTTCAAAAAGAACGTTATTTTCAGAAGAACGTTTTTCATGAAATAAAGCTTGCGCAGCAGAGCGCTGCCCAGGCCGTCGGTCTTTCCGGGATTTCCGCGAGATCGCTCATTCCGGAAGAAAGAAGCGTCGAACCTGAATTTGAAACCCATTACGCAGCCCCAGGTACTGGGATTCACCGCTGATCAATCCCGCTTTATCCGCCCATTGAGCCAACTCGTCTGCACTGAAACCAAGCCACAGGTCGCCACAGGACTCTCTAACCCAGTTCTGGTCATGATGGCTGAGTTCACTGATAAACAGGCTCCCACCGGGCTTCAATAGTCGGGAAGACCAGTTAAAGATGTCCGCGGGGCTGGGCACATGATGCAGCACCATATTGATGACGATACAGTCAAAGGCGCCGGCCATGTTGTTCAGCGACTGGATCTCGCCATGAACAAAGGTAACATTGCCAATGCCATGCTGTTTAGCCAGCGCCCGGGCATAACTCAGCATTTTTTCCGAGTTATCCAGTGCGTAGACCAGCTTGAACACACCAGCGAGCGTTGGCAGAAAGTTTCCCTCACCAGGACCAAGCTCAAGGGCCAGACTCTGTTCAGGAAAATCCGTAGTCTCAATAAGGTCTGCCACCGTTTCAGCGTAGAGTTGGTGCTCAGCAATCAGCTCCTGGTGCTGACGGAATTCTTCGCTATTTCGGGCAAAGAAGGCCTGGGACAGCTCCGAACGCTGCAGGCGAATAACCTGAAGTTGTTCGGCAAGGTCATCGGGTAGCGGTATACCATCCACAACCTGAAACAATGAGCGCACCACCCCTTCGAGATGCCCTGCAGATGTGGGCAGGGCCCGACGGTAGAAAACCGTGTTTCCCTCTTTGCGGGTTGAGACTAACCCGGCCTGAGACAAAACCTTCAAATGATGACTCATGGCTGGCTGACGCATGGCAAACACACCGCTCAGTTCCAGCACACCGAGAGACTCTGTGCTCAAGACTCTCAGAATTTGTAATCTCAGAACATCGCCACTGGCTTTGCTCACCGTGGCCAACTGCTCAAAAGCATCCGTCAACACAAGTCATCCTTTTCAAAGTTACCAGTACAGTAAATCTTTGACTCATTTACTGGGGTATTGCCAACGGGGGAATTTTAGCAAGAGCCAAAATCTATATCAAAATATTTTTATATACAATCAATAGACACAAGAGAGCTAATCTCTGCACTATATTTATCCAGCATTATTCTGCATCCAAATTAAGGCAACCTGCTGAGCATCAGAATCTGGAAGCAATAGTGGGAGGTAGGAAATTCGCTGCATATGACTAAAACTTTATCCAGAGACGTTGCTGGCAATTCAAATTCAATGCTTTATCTGCAAATTGCCATGTTGTCCTGCTGCACCTTCAACTTTGACATACTCTGGAACCTGAAAGAGTCTTTGCTAATTACCCGGCTTGGCGCGGAAGTGATTCCCTTCATCAAGTTGAGCGTCGTCATGCCTAGCGCTTTCATTTTTTTAATCACTTACAGCTTTTTGGCTAACCGGCTCAGTAAACGTACCCTCTTTGCCGTTGCATTAATCCCATTTCTGATCTGGATGCCGTTGTTTTCCTTGGTTATTTATCCAAACCTGGAGTCTTTTGCCCCCACTGCGGCGCTGGCTCTGCTGTCCCCACTCATCCATGAACACCTGCAATTTATTGTCGGCATGGTCTATTACTGGCCCCTGACGCTGTTCTTTGCGGTGGCGGAACTCTGGGGATCTGCAGTCATCTGTATCCTTTTCTGGACAGCCGTCAATGATTTCCACAATGCCCAGAGTGCCACCCGGCAATATCCCCTGATCACTATGATTGGCAGCAGCGCATCCATTATTTCAGGCCCTCTGCTTTACTACTGCGTTTCCAGGGAAGTCCTGGCACCGGGTTCAGGCTGGCAGGAGAGCCTGAAGATCTTATCACTCCTGTTCGTGCTTTTTGGGCTGTTGATTCTGCTGCTCAATGAATACTGTTACCGGTTAACTCCGAAAAACCCCACAGATCCCACCAACCAGACACACACCACCAGCCTGCCGTTGCTGGCCAGCGCACGATACCTGTTGCGCTGCCCGTACCTGGCCAGCATTGCGCTGGTTATGCTGGCTTATTGCATCGCCATTAACATGGTTGAACTGGCCTGGAAAAGCCAGCTGGTTCAGCTGTACCCCAGTGAGGCAGACTACTCGATGTTTATGGGCAAGGTGGCCATGATCAGCGGCATAGGAAGCCTTATTTGTGGTCTGCTGACACCGACTCTGCTGAACATCAGCTGGTGGGCAGCTGCGTTTGCAACACCCATCATTCTGACAGCAACGGCCCTGCCTTTTTTTCTCCTGGCCATGTTTCAGAAATCACAGGTCAACTTTTTCGGTATCTGTTATATAGATCTGACCATGATCGGCTTACAGGTCGGCATGTACTGCCATGCCCTTGGCAAGTCGGCAAAATACACGCTATTTGATACCACCAAAGAGATCACTTTTATTCCTCTTGATGCTGAGAGAAAGTACAAGGGAAAAGCGGCTATTGAGTTAGTGGTCAGTCGGGTTGGTAAATCAGGCAGCTCTTTTTTTCAACAGATTTTAATTACCCTTTTTGGCTCACTCAGCCTTGCCATGTCCTGGCTGGCAGGGGCTTTTATACTGGCCATCGCCTTATGGCTGGTCGCTATCAAGCATTTGGGCAGGCATTACCATGAGCGAACGGAACCATAGAAAAATTCAATGACAGCTTGTGAAGCTGATCTTTATATCCAATGCTTATTAATCAGCATTGCTCCTCCTGGAATATGGCCTACACAACGAGGCACAGGACACTGAGGATAGCCTGAAATTCTCACGCCGGTTGCACTCCAGGACCACTGACCATCCTGACGGTAGTCATGCCTCTCATCATCTCTTTTAGTGACATAGATATTGGAGTCATTCTGATATTTACCTGCCATGGAGCTTTTTGCACAAAATCCGTCGTGCATTTTTTTTCCTTCTGTATTAGCAGGTATGACATTTTTTTTACTTTTAACCTTGATATCGTAACCTGATAACGCTTTCTGGTTACTTTGTGGCAAAGAATGTTCTGATGCTACAGACACGACTTTCTTATCCACAGCTATCTCCTCCTTTGATTCTGGCATGGTAAAACCATACGTGGGCAGTGGTTGGATACCAGCTAAGGGACTCATAAAACCTCCAGAATTTATTCAAGAGCCTCACGCACAAAAAATGTACAGACTGTGACACCACACACCGGCAATAGTTCAGCGTTTCAATCATTTCAATAATAGGCTTGTATGGTTGTCCATCCCGCCTGTGGCTTTCAATCTGACATGCAGCAAAAACAGATTATTTCTCTGTAACTGAAATGAGTTATTCAGTAAATCAATATGGATGAAGAATCCTGAAGGTTTCGTTAAACTAGCGCGCGAATTTAACCAGACTGGATTCCCAGGAGCAAAGATTCCCATGTCCTCACGTCGTGAGCTTGCCAATGCCATTCGCGCCCTCAGCATGGACGCCGTACAAAAAGCCAAATCCGGTCATCCCGGTGCCCCCATGGGGATGGCAGATATTGCTGAAGTGCTGTGGCGCGACTATATGAATCACAACCCCGCTAATCCAGAGTGGGTGGATCGTGACCGTTTTGTGTTGTCCAATGGCCATGGTTCCATGCTGATCTATTCCCTGCTGCACCTGACCGGCTATGATCTGAGCATTGATGACCTGAAAAACTTCCGTCAGCTGCACGCCAAAACAGCAGGTCATCCTGAGTATGGTTATGCACCGGGTATTGAAACCACCACCGGCCCCCTGGGCCAGGGCATCGCCAATGCCGTGGGTATGGCTGCCGCCGAGAAGGCACTGGCCGCTCAGTTCAACAAGCCTGGCCACGATATTGTTGACCACCATACCTATGTCTTTATGGGTGATGGCTGCATGATGGAGGGTATCTCCCATGAAGTTTGCTCCCTGGCTGGAACCCTGGGCCTGGGCAAGCTGGTAGCATTTTACGATGACAATGGCATCTCCATTGATGGTGAGGTGGAAGGCTGGTTCACCGACGACACCGTCAAGCGCTTTGAAGCTTATAACTGGCATGTCATTCCAGCCGTTGATGGTCACGATGCTGAAGCGATCAAAACCGCTATTGAAGCCGCCCGCGCCGAACAGGACAAACCCTCGCTGATCTGCTGCAAAACCGTTATCGGCTTTGGTTCACCCAACAAGGGAGGCAAAGAGGATTGCCACGGCGCTCCGTTAGGCGATGACGAGATCAAGCTGACCCGCGAACGTCTCGGCTGGCAATACGCTCCATTTGAGATTCCTGCTGACATCTACAGCCAGTGGAATGCCAAAGCAGCCGGCACCGCCAAAGAAACCGCCTGGAATGAAAAGTTCGCAGCCTATCAGGCCGAATACCCGGAGCTTGCGGCAGAATTTACCCGACGTCAGCAAGGTGACCTGCCCGCTGACTTTGCCGAAAAGGCATCGGCTTATATCAAGTCCTGCCAGCAGGAAGGTGAAAAGGTCGCTAGCCGTAAGGCCTCCCAGAACACCCTCAACGCTTACGGCCCAATCCTCCCGGAACTGCTTGGTGGCTCTGCAGACCTGGCGGGCTCCAACCTGACCCTGTGGAGCGGCTCCAAAGGCATCAAGCGTGATGATGCCGATGGCAACTACCTGTTCTACGGCGTTCGTGAGTTCGGCATGACCGCCATGATGAGCGGTATTGCCCTGCATAGTGGTTTCATTCCTTATGGCGCAACCTTCCTGGTCTTTATGGAATACGCCTGCAACGCTGTCCGCATGGCCGCGCTGATGAAACAGCGCTCAATCCTGGTCTACACCCACGACTCCATCGGTCTGGGTGAAGATGGTCCAACCCACCAGCCTATTGAGCAAATCGCCAGCCTGCGCATGACACCGAACATGAATGCGTGGCGACCATGTGACACGGTAGAATCTGCCGTTGCCTGGAAACAGGCGATCGAACGTGTTGATGGGCCAAGTGCCCTGATCTTCTCCCGTCAGAGTCTGCCATGCATGGCAAGAACCGATGAGCAGGTTGCCCGGATTGAACGGGGTGGTTACATCCTGAAAGAGTGTGAAGGTACGCCTGAGCTGATTCTGATGGCTACCGGGTCAGAAGTAGAACTGGCCATGAACGCCGAGGCTGCGCTCTCCGGGCAGGGACGTAAAGTACGTGTGGTCTCCATGCCATCAACGGATGTGTTTGATGCCCAGGACGCCGAATACAAACAGTCCGTTCTGCCCCTGGAAGTACCTGCACGCATTGCGATTGAAGCCGCTGCTGCTGACTTCTGGTACAAATATGTTGGACTGGATGGACGCATCATTGGCATGACCACCTACGGTGAGTCCGCTCCGGCAGAAGACCTGTTCCCATACTTTGGCTTTACCGTTGAGAATATTGTGACAATCGCTGAAGAACTGCTCGGTTGATCCCATTCAGCCATCCCGTTAGAGGGATGGCTGTTCTCTCATCGTTCTGGCTGTTGGCTGTTGGCTGCAAAAGCGCAAGCGGCTTGCCTTTTTCGGACAGCGGGTGGCGCTTAATGAAATGTCGACGTTATTAAATGACAGTTCCTTAGACAAAGCTGCGCACGCCTGAGCAAATGTACCAAGATACTGTCGTCTTATTTCCCCTGAGTTCACCTTGCGGCAACTCGGGATAACCAGAGTTTATACTCCGTAAAACGCCGTTTACCTATCAAGCCTGCTGCCAATCATTTGGCTAACGGTTCACCATTCAACAGATTCATCGGCATACAACGAGTATTTGCGGTTCTTTTTTATTTATCGACAGGATTGGCAACAATGCACTGCGAAGACACTTATCAGGAAACACTGTATTCAGGCTATGGACAGAGTTTTTCTATTGACCGGCTGCTGTTTGAAGATAAAACCGAACACCAGCATCTGATCATCTTTGAGAACCGGTTCTTTGGCCGCATCATGGCCCTGGACGGCGTGATTCAAACCACCGAAAAAGACGAGTTTATCTACCATGAAATGCTGACCCATGTGCCCATCCTGGCCCATGGCAAGGTAAAACGTGTTCTGATTATTGGCGGTGGTGATGGCGGTATGCTCAGAGAAGTGCTCAGGCATAAATCCGTTGAACAGGTCACCATGGTGGAGATCGACCGGGCTGTGGTCGATCTCTGCCGCCAGTGGCTACCGAATCACTCCGCCGGAGCCTATGATGACCCGAGGGTTAACCTGGTGATTGAGGATGGCGTCCGATTCGTCAACAATACCGGGATCGCCGACAATAGCTTCGACGTGATTATCTCTGACTGCACCGACCCTATCGGCCCGGGGGAGGTCTTGTTCTCCTCTGAATTTTACCGGGGATGCAAACGACTACTGACAGATAAAGGCATTTTCGTTGCCCAAAATGGGGTACCGTTTATGCAGTTGAATGAGGTAAAAACCACCGCCCATCGTCTCGCCAGCTGTGTATCGGACCTGCATTTTTACAGCGCCGCCGTTCCCACCTACGCCTGTGGCATCATGACCTTTGCCTGGGGCACCGATGACCATGAAGCCCGTCATATCCCCCTGGTCGAACTCGAAGCAAGGTTTGCTCTTAGCGGTATTACCACGGGTTACTATACTCCAGCGGTTCATCAGGCCGCTTTCGCCCTGCCACGCTACATTGAAACAGCTATTTCAGAAGCAATGGCGTAAATGCAGCAGGGCAGCCTCCCGGGGGTGTTAATGCTGCCCTGGGTTATCTGGGAGAGTACCTCCCAAGGCAACTTGCTGAGCTTCCATAAATATCGAATGCTCAGATTAATGACTGCGCCATAAGGGTCAGTGGATGCATTACTTTATGAGCGGTGTTCATTTCTACCTGCATCTTACAGGACTGACAGTCTGTGACCACATAATCCACATTAAGCGCTTCGATCTGGTCAAAGACACCCTGGCCAATGTTCCGGGAGGTTTGATAATTCTCTTTTTTGAAGCCGTAGGTACCCGACATTCCGCAGCACTTCTGATCCAGCATCATCACGTCCAGCCCGGGAATACTGTTTAACAATTCCATGGTATGAATCACGCCTCCCTGTTTGATCAGATGGCAGGGGCTGTGATAGGCAACCCGCAGGTTAAGGGGCTTCATGCCCGGCTTATTGCCTTTGGCAAACTCCCTGGTAATAAAGGCGGCGGCAAACAGAATACGTTCTCTGATGGCGTGGTTATCCACATGAAGCACTTCCGGGTATTCGTCCCGAAGTGTCATGGCACAGCTGGGTTCTGTTGCCAGTACACATTCACTGTCCGCTAATGTGTCGGCAAACTGCCCCATGTTCAGTTGTGCATTTTTGCGGGCCTTATCAAAGAAGCCATTGGCTATCAACGGGACACCACAGCACTTTTCTTTCTTTAACAGTGTGACACCAATATTCATGGCATTCAGTACTGCGACCAAGTGTTTTCCCACGGTTGGGTCATTGTAGTTAGTGAAACAACCGTGGAAGAAACTGACTTGACGATCGAAGCGGGTCTGTTGTGCTTTCTGCTGCTTAAACCAGCGACGAAACGTTTGATAGGTGTATTTTGGCAATGTCTGTCGCTGATCAATTCCCAACACTTTATCCAGCAGTTTTTTAACGGGTTTCAGCTGAGTGGCGATGTTGACGACCGGTGCCGTGGATGCAGACAGTGACCCCATCATATCGGTGTGGCTGAGAATAAATTCCCGGGGGCCTTTTTTGAAGCCATCGTGTCGGGCTTTTGCCAGTTGAATAACCGTACCCACCTGCACACCCGACGGACAGACAACTTCACAACGTTTGCAGTTGGTGCAGTGTTTCAAGGCTTCATCATACAGCGCCGGATTTTTGATGCGTAAACGCTCCCCATCGGGGCCCGCCTGTTTGGGACCCGGGTAGTCCGGGTTCACTTCAGCGACCGGGCAGCGGGTTGTGCAGACGGTGCACTTAATACAGTTATCAAAGCTGGTATCAATAATGTTCAGCATGTTTCTTCCGCCTGAGGCATCGTTGCAATAATCCTGTTTGCCGCAAACCAGCCGGTACTGATGGCTACCCCACCGGAACTGGCTTCCTGAACCGGATTGAAACCATTGAGCACAGCGCCTGCGCAGTAAAGATTATTGATCTTTTGACCGTTTCGGTATGGGTTTAACTGTTCATTGGTGTTAATGCCGAAGTGGCTGAAATTATGCTGGTTACCATCCATAAAACGACTATCTGACCACTGATCTCTACTTTGTGAGGTTTCAACATCAAGGCCAAAAACCGGCTCTGTCATATGATGGCGGTCGCTGGCCAGCCCCTGGCTGAAAAAGCTGCCGGTGGCCAGAATATAGTGGCTGGCTGATATTGGCATATCAGGGTTCAGTCTGGTTTTCAGCGAGCGCAGCTGGTGTTCTTCAAAGCAACCGGAAAGCACCTGGTCACCTTCCAGGAACATACCGCCCAACTGGCGAAACCGTTGCTTCAGGGCAGAGGCCATGCGCATTCCGGGTAGTGATGGCGGCAAGGTCGCTACTTCACAAATACGCAGGCCGGTCAATGTCTCAAGTTGACGGATCAGATCATTACCACCCTCGACAGCCAGGACGGAGGGTATAACCACCAGATCAGCATTACCTGCTGCTTTTTGTAAAGCAGACGACAATATATTCATACCATTAGGCTGGCTGAACAGGTCACGTTTAAGGGTTCGGGATAACTCCAGAGAGCGCAGCTCATAGGCATTTCTGGTATTAATGTTCAGGGTTTCCGTTTTGATATCCGCCAGTATGAACTCTACTTCACAGAATCCGGGTTGTTGCTGCATACCAGCAGCCATCAGTGCCGGTTGGAAGTCACGAAAGCCTGCGATATTGATGATGGCAACACGACGCAAGTCTTCTGTCGACGTCCGCAAAGGCAGGCTGACTGTGCCTTCCTGGCTCAACCAGGCTGGGCGAATGGCTCCCAGTGCTGTCAGGCGGCCATGATTCTGCTGGCCATGATTGTTCAAGGGGATGCCAGCTGCTGCCATTTGCCCGGTAAAAAATGTCAGTGCCTGCTGTAAAGATCCTGTGCCCACTTTCTGGTAGGGATGCATGGAAGGCAGGTGACGGATTGCTGCAAAGGGAAATTCCACGAGGGCATTATCTTTTTCAATGCCGAACACATCGATGGCACCGGAGGCAAAGGCCAGGGCACTCTCTCCAGCACTGACCACAACGGTTTTCAAGCCCGCTTCTGCGCAGCGGATTGCGCCGGTTAAACCGGCAAGGCCTCCGCCAATAACAATAACGTCGTATTTCATGCGGCCACCTCTTCCTTTGAAGCTTCCCTTGACGCTTCCTTTGACACTGCCTTTGATTCGTCCCCGGAGTGCGCAACAGAAACATTGCAAGGCCTGACTCTCTGGGCATTTACCGGTGCCGGGTCATTGGGTTCCAGCTGGCTGTAGCCCAGAAGGTTGTTATACAGCCAGTAGCTCAAATCGGCTTCGCGCATCGCATCACCCCACAGCACCGGCCTTACTCCCTTCCAGCGTTCCTGCATAAACTCACCCACGCTGTTCAGCGCTTGTTCACCGTTATCGTCGTGTGTTATTTCGCTGACAATACCCGCCGCTCGACAGGCGCACATTTTTCCCTGGCAAGGTCCCATACCAATGCGAGTCCGACGACGAAGGTCAACCAGATCCATGGCATTGAGGTTATGGACTGCGTATTCGATTTCACCGCGAGTGACCATTTCGCACTCACAGATGACCGCATTCTGCTTCTTATCATTGGCAAGAAACTTTGTGGCTCTTTCTCCGTGACGGTACTTTGCTGAGCCTGATACCGGGATAGAAACCTGGGGAGCATAAATATCGGTGTGTTTGCCATTAGCTCCGGGCAGTGGTCGTATAGCCGTTGCGCAGGGTTTGCTGTTGCCCAGGTTTTTTGCCACCGCATCCGTCGCCATTTCCGCCATCAACCGGTAGGTCATCAGCTTCCCGCCGGTAATGGTAATGAGACCCGGCAAGGCATCGGTTTCACCGTGATCAAGCAAGACAATACCTCGACTGATATTTCGACCCGATGGGTCATCTCCCAGAGATACCAGCGGACGAACACCACAATAGGCACGAAGTACACGGGTCCTGGCCATGATCGGACAGAGTTTCTCACCCTCAGCTAACAGTAGGTCAACCTCATCGGGGTTTACCCGGATATTCTCAATGTCAGTGTACGGAATTTTCTCAGAGGTGGTACCAATAAGAGAGATGGTGTCCCCGGGAACCAGAATGTCGGCATCGGAGGGTTTGCGGCAGCGGTTGATCACCATGCCATTAATGCGGTAATCCACAATCAATAACGAGCCTTTAGCCGGGAACATATGAATGGCAAGGTCTGCATATTCAATAATCTGCTGGCCCCAGATGCCTGCAGCATTCACCACCTGCTGAGCATGGATATCAACTTTTTCACCGGTTTTCAGATTGATGCAGTGTACACCCCGTACCCGGCCATTGTTGATGATTAAGCCAACGACTTTGGTATAGCTCAGAAGGCGACCGCCGTATTCTTCTGCATCAAGGATGTTGGCAGCGGTTAAACGAAAAGGGTCTACAGTACCATCTGGAACACGAACTGCGCCCAGCAGTTTGGGATTGACGTTTGGCTCAAGGCGCAGAGCATCTGATGGTGTTAGTGCCTCGGCCTGTATACCCGCAGACGTACAGGCGGTCATGAATTGTTCCTGAAAGGAGAGTTCGTCCTCAGGCAGGGTGATGAACAGACCACCGGTCTCTTCAATACAGTGGCTGGCCACTTTCTTCAGAATCTGGTTTTCACGGATGCATTCAATGGCAGAGTGAGGGTCGGTTACTGCGTAGCGGGCGCCGGAATGGAGCAGACCGTGGTTACGCCCGGTGGTACCGTTGGCGATATCATCCTTTTCCACCAGGATGGCACGCATTCCCCGTTGAGCACAGTCGCGAAGAACGCCCGCTCCGGTGGCGCCCCCGCCGATGATGACAACGTCGGTCTCTATCTGCCTCATTGAATATGCTCTTACATGTTCGTTTATATTCGCAACGCTTACTATAAATAAACGGCATTGTTCAGAAAATGACACAAATCAACAGAACGGCACGAGTTGTCATCCGGTCATACAAAAAGCGCCGCCCGCTGCCCGAAAAAGACAGGCCGCTTGTGCTT
>NZ_JAHHPM010000490.1 GCF_024606345.1 Endozoicomonas sp. YOMI1 | reverse complement strand
CACTTAGCCAGAAATATACGATTCCATTTGGCCAACTACTTATAACCCCAGCGGTCTTTATGAAAAGAGCCTGTGGAGTATTGTAATCTTTTTGACTCCACCAATACAGATGATACTAGTTTTTGAACATCAAAAATGTGAACTTTTACACCTTGTTTCTCATAAGCATTATTAATTTTCTGTACCATATTTTCTAATAAATGGTTATGCCTATTAAATGATATATTCACTCTTTCTATCCAGCTTTTATTTGTTTTTTGTGAAAAAGGAATATCATAGATGCTTGGTGAATTAAAACATATGAAAAGCTTGACTTCTTTTTCTTTGATGAGCGACTCAATGACAATGCGTAATTTACCATTTTTTTCTCAGGATTATTGTTGTCAATCATATAATCATTAGCACCAAGCTCTAGAATAAAAAGATCAGAATGGTTAGCATCATCATCCTTCTTGGAAATCCTTTTAATCTGCTTATCAAGATTTGTTAAAATGTGGAGGATAGGATTCAATCGTTTGCTAAAGCTTCTGATCGTTGACCCACCTTCAGATAAGTTCAATAACTGTAGAGTGTTTTTCTCGCCTGATCGTAATTTTGGATTATTTAAAAAAGCAGGAGCAGATAATAGTTCAGGCCAAACATAACCATTAGAAAATCTGCCATCAAAATATTTTGACAGGGGAACTAATCCTTCGGCGTATAGATCCCACTCTGATTTCTCAGAATCAATGGGGAGGATGTCAATCAGGGAAGGAAAGCATCTCCAGTGCCGTTTCGATGGCTGTGTATAAACTGCCAGGGTCAATGTTCCCAGTGGCCGCAAGATCAAGGGCGGTGCCATGATCCACCGAGGTGCGAACAATAGGCAGCCCCAGGGTGATATTGACGGCCTGGCCAAAGCCCTTGTATTTGAGTACCGGTAATCCCTGGTCATGGTACATGGCCAGTACTGCATCAGCCTGTTGCAGCAGTCTTGGGTTGAACAGGGTGTCAGCGGGTAAGGGGCCGGTCAGGTTCATTCCCTGTGCCCTGCAATTGTGCAGAACGGGAATAATGGTTTCAATCTCTTCCATTCCCAGGTGGCCACCCTCACCGGCGTGGGGGTTCAGTCCACAGATAAGAATATGAGGTGTGCGGATCGCAAACTTATCCTGTAACTCCCGATGAAGAATGTGAATAACCTGAGTCAGGGAGTCATGGGTAATCGCTGAAGAAACCTCTGAAAGGGGGAGATGAGTGGTGGCCAGGGCAACTCTTAAGCCCTCTGTCGCCAGCATCATCACAACTTTTTCGGTGTGGGTCTGTTCTGCAAGAAACTCAGTGTGGCCACTGAAGGGAATACCAGCGTTATTGATCACTTCTTTATGAACAGGGCCGGTCACCATTCCATCAAAGAAGCCGTTCATGCATCCATGCAGGGCTAACTTCAGGGTATCTAGGACATATTGACCGTTGGCGGGATTAACGGATCCTGCTGTTGCAGGGGTAGCCATGGAGACCGGGGCAACCACCAGGGTGTTTGCTCTGGCAGGTTCTCTGATGTCCGGGTTAACGAGTTGCAGGTCAACGGAAAGGCCCAGCTGTATTGCCCGTTGTGCCAGTAGTTCCGGATCGGCTGCGATCACCAGTTGAAGCGGTTTTGAGAACTCATGGCCTTGAGTTGCCAGCATCAGGCACAGGTCGGGGCCGATGCCTGCAGGCTCCCCGGCGGTGACCACCAGCCGGGGGATGGGTTGGGTTAACGCAGTGAAACCGGTCATGTCAGAGCTGAATCTCAACGTAGGCCTGATCGCGGATTTCCCGCAGCCAGACTTGCAGTTCTTCTTCAAACTTGCGATTACTGAGCAGTTCTCTTACCTGGTTGCGACGAACCCGGGTGCTGATGTCAGACTGTCGTTTGCCCAGCACTTCAAGAATATGCCAGCCGTAGGTGGTGCGAAATGGCTCACTCACTACTTTTTCCGGAATGATATTCATCACGGTCTGGAATTCATGAACCAGTGTATCCGGAGAAATCCATCCCATATCACCGCCATTGAGCGCGGAAGCGGTATCGTCAGAATACGCTTTGGCAAGCTCACTGAACGCTTCACCCGCCTGAACCCGCTGATACAGTTTCTTCGCCTGCATCTGGGACTCAAGGTTACTGCGAATTTCATTGGGCTTGATCAGGATATGCCGAACATGAACCTGGCTCTGAACCACTTTTTCATTACCCCTGGTATCCATAAGTTTGATGATATGGAAACCGGCAGGGCTACGAATAGGTTCGGATGTCTGCCCCAGGGTCATGTTAATTGCCTGTTCAGCAAACAGGGAGGGGAGCTGGTCGGCTTTTCGCCAGCCGAGGTCGCCACCTTCCAGCGCATTCTGCCCCTTGGAGTTGGCAATGGCCAGGGCCTGAAAGTCTGCCCCCTGGCGCAGTTGTCCGGACAGATCCTCAGCACGGCGCTCCGCACTCTGGACCTGGTCTGGTGTGGCATTGTCGGGTGTGGCAATCAGAATGTGACCCAGACGATATTCTGTCTGCACTTGAGCCAGCCCTTCAGGAGAGCTCAGGAAGTTATCAATTTCCTGTTCGCTGACCTGTACCCGCTGGGCAACCTGGCGCTGGCGAACACGGTTAAGAATCATTTCCCGGCGAATTTCTTCACGGGCCTGGCTGAACGACAGGCCATCCGCTTGCAGGTTTTGCCTGAATTCTTCCAGGGTCATCTGGTTGCGCTGGGCGATTCGGGTAATGGCATCATTGAGAGCCCAGTCATCAATGCGGATGCCTCCGCGCTTGCCCATCTGGATCTGAATGTTTTCCAGTATCAGCTGTTCCAGTACCTGGTTTTTCAGCACATCTTCCGGCGGCAGGTTGATATTTCTGGATGCCAGCTGGCGATGCACAGCGTCAACACGTGCATCCAGCTCACTCTGCATGATCACGTCCTGATCAATTTTGGCAACGATTCGATCCAGTTCAAGCTGGCTTCGGGCGATGCCTTTCTGTGCGGTTTGCGCCGCGTCATTTGACTGTGCGTAAACGCCACCACTGCTGAAAGACAGCAGGCACAGGGAAGCCAGTGCCAGGCCTTTTAATCCCTTCATCATTTACTTCTCATCCCCTGCGTAACCTTTAATACCTTTGAGATACTGTTTCGTGGTGCCGCTGGTCAGATCCCCAAGTCCTCTCAGGACAAACTGGAGAAATACACCGCTTTTGCTGTTGGGGTGATCAATGTTGTCATCATTCTCGACCCACTTGCGCCACAGAACACGAACCTGATAACAGCAGCTGTTATATTCGACTCCGGATAATATCTCAAGGTTCCGCTTGTTGGTTAAATCGTACTGCCAGCGTCCCATGGCTGACCAGTGATTGGCAACAGGCCATGCAACAGAGAGGTCTGTCTGGCTCAGGTTGTTGTCAGTGGTCAGACCGGTATTTTGATTCAGTTCGTTTTTAATAAAACGATCAGCCTGACGCAGGAAACGATAGCCAGCATTCAGTACACGGCGATCACCCGGCTTGTACTGGTAGTTAAGACCATAACTGTCCAGTTTGTTGTTACTGGTATCCCACATCAGATCCTGACGGATGTTCATACTGCGGTTTATGTTATAGACCAGTTCGGATGCCAGTGGGGACACAGAATCCTGCATATCTTCCAGCAGTTGCCTTGTCTCATCACCCGGGTCGGTATCCAGATCCTGGTCAACAACAACCTGGTCAATACCGGCATTAGGACTGATCCACAGCTGGCGGTCTTCGAAATAGATGATCTGGCCAATGCCAAAACGCACACGTTCAAACCCATCTTCTTCTATCAGGCGGGTACTCAACCCAAGGGATAGCTGGTTGGCATCACCTGACCGGTCATGGCCGGAGAAGCGGCTGTCGCGCCAGAGTGAGTTGTAGTTGAAGTTCATCAGTGCGGTATCAAACACCGGGTTCATCTCCTGCCCTTCTTTATAGGGGGAGTAGAGATACTTTATCCTGGGCTCAAGAGTGTGGGTGAATTCGGTGCCACTGATATTGGTGAAGCGGTCAAAGTAAAGTCCGCTGTCAATGCTGAATGTGGGCACTGTTGTTTTGGGTGACTCGGTGTAATCTGCCGTTGTGAAATTCCCATAGGCATCGTCCAGGTCTCGGATGGTCTCGGATTCACTCAGGTCAGTCAGCCGGTATTCAACATGTTGCACCTTTACCGCCGGACGGATAAATGCATAGCTCCGGTCGAAAGAGTAGCCTGCCCCGGTTTCCAGGTAGAGCCGTTCGCCATTGGCTCTCTTGATGCCATAGCCTGAGTCGTAGTTACTCTGGTAAACATTATCTGATGGGTTTGCCAGCGTTTCATTTACGTAATGCCAATTATCATCACGGGAGAACCTGGTGTAGTCGGCCATATAATTCAGGTTCAGGCGGCCACTGGTCAGCCAGTTACCAGACAGTTTGATTTGTGGCAGTTTGTTATAGGGATCATCTGCCGTCTGGTTCATATTCTGGTATTGGTGAGCATCCACACTAAGCTGCCAGCTGTGGTTGTTATCCCCTCCCAGGTAGCGGGTACCTATCCGTTGGTTCAGCGGTGCATTGGCGGACAGGTTAAGACTGGTGCTGAAATCATCCAGATAGTTTTTATCACTGGCTTTGGCGTAATCCACGACCGCTGTCCAGCGACTGGTCAGGTTGGTTTGCTGACGATAGTTGAGCAACCAGCGCTGATCGTTGTAAGAAGGGTTCTCTTTTTTCAGCTGATCTTTGTCCAGCAAACCTGAAAGTCCCAGTTCACCCTGAGTGTTACCCACCAGATAGCGGAATTCGTTCTCCAGCATCAATCCCCGTTTGCTCATATATCTGGGCGTAAGGGTTGCATCATAGTTTGATGCAATATTCAGGTAATAAGGAATGGCAAAGTCCAAACCGTTATCACTGCTT
This sequence comes from Endozoicomonas sp. YOMI1, assembly GCF_024606345.1. Classification (GTDB taxonomy): domain Bacteria; phylum Pseudomonadota; class Gammaproteobacteria; order Pseudomonadales; family Endozoicomonadaceae; genus Endozoicomonas. Next base: position 13,860 of record NZ_JAHHPM010000490.1, on the reverse strand, counting down.
TGAGATAACGTAGGGTAAAGGAAACCGGATTTTCTGCGGTCATCAATAGGGAAAGACAGATACGGCGTGTAGAGGATTGGCAGCCCTTGTACACGAACTACCGCATGTTTGGCCAGACCCTGACCACTGTCCATATCAAGGGTCACGTGTTGCCCGGACAGCTGCCAGCCTTTGTCACCCGGAGGACAGCTGGTGTAGGTGGCGTCAGACAACTCAAGGGTAGCGTCTTGATTGCGGACGATGCGGCTGGCACTGCCCCGGGCTTTCTGCTCATGCATCACATAAGCGGTGTTCTCAAGGGTTGCACGGCCACTGTCGAGCTGTATATCACCTTTGTCACCGACCAGCAGGACGCCGCTTTCCCGAAAGCGAACGTTACCTTCGAACTGGCCATGGTTCCGACTTTTGTCCAGGGTGGCGTTGTCACTTTCAAACTGCCGGCTGCCCTGACGGATCGTAACATCACCCTTGAAGATGGCAACAGAATCCTTGTCATAACTGGATTCATTGGACTCGGCGACAATGGGTGCCTTATTGCTGTCCCCGGTATAGTCTTTGCCAGGTCTGGTTGGCTCAATATAAGCGCCGCAGCTATAGAAAGGCTCAGTTGATCTTCTCTGCGCCGAGAGGTTCTGGATAGGTTGCCAGTCCAGTCGTTGTTTAAGGGAGGCGTTTTGACCGGTGGTCGCAGGCTTTATCGGCGTCGCCGGTTTTTTCAGGTTTCTGACCGGCGGTTTAGCCTTGGGCAGCGGCTGAGTCGGTATGGATTGGGCGGTTGCAGGATGACAACTCCAATGGCCATTAGCCAGTGTCTGGCAGTGCCATTTGCTCTGTTGACCACCCGAGGGCTCAGCGGCAATGACTCTGGAAACCGGCTGGCTGGCAATAATACTGGTTGCAATGACCAGTGTCAGTGCTTTTGGGGTAAAGGGTAATTGGTGCATATCCATAAGCTCAGCAATCCTGGGCCAACATTCTTATTTGGCGAATCGGGGCAAGAAAAGGCTGCGTTAAAGTAATGGTCTGGTGTTGTTTATTTGCTGCTGTGAAAGCGTCATATTCAACTTTCTTCTCAGATGCTGGCCTCATGAATGGTGGTGCCGAGAAAAAAAACGGTAGTCTCTGATCGGATTTGAAACCTTTGATGTTCTCGGCATAACGAATGAGGTGGCTTTTCATGAAAATAAACTTGCTCGTTCCAGGGCCTGTGGACGTTTCGTTGCGTGCTCAGCGGGACGCGCAGTAGGATTAATGCAGAAGGAAGGTTAAATCCTCATAATATGCATACTGCATCAGGGTCGCAATATTCTAAATACATTTGCACAGGAAATGCAGTGTTAAATCCATTGGGAACTTTGAACACGACAGCCTGAAATGTCAAATGTCATTAGGCTTTACATTTTCTCCCGGGCAGGGAACCTTATGTCAATAGAGCCTAAGCGCCAATAGGCCAGAATAGCTCTCTGTGATAGTCTTGAGTATTGATTTGACATTGCTAATGGGAAGCAAAAGTGTTGGCCACAACAATTTCAGAGCTTCAGAACTTTCCTGAAGCCCGGTCTGAAGCGTCTTGCCGCAGGGAACAACTGGCACAATGGGTTGCCTCAGTGTTATCCGGCGAACATAGCCCTGCATTTGATCATGGAGACCTTGGTGCAGGTGCTTCAATGCGTTTACAAGCCATTGGCAGTGATGCAGGTTTTCGAAAATATTACCGGGTTGAGACCGCTCAGCATACGCTGGTTGCCGTAGACGCTCCTCCGGCAACAGAAGATACACGCGCTTTTGTTGAGATAGCCACTCACTGGCGGAAAGGTGGGGTTCACGTTCCTGAGGTGTTTGCTGTTGATTATGAGCATGGCTTTATGCTTCAGGAGGATCTGGGTGATACGCCAATGCAGGTTTTACTGCAAGGTTCTGTCGCCGACCAGCACTATCCGGAGCTTCTTGACACCTTACTGATCGTGCAGCAACAGTTGCCTGATAACCTGCCTCCCTATGATGAAAAGCTGATACGCTTTGAGCTGTCTCTTTATCCCCAGTGGTTTCTTGGGGCGCTTTTGGGATTTGATGCCGAAGAACCGCAAATTATGAAACAGCTGACGGTGCTGTTTTCTTCGCTGGTATCGACGATTCTTGAGCAGCCAAAGGGGACAGTTCATCGTGATTACCATTCCCGGAACCTGATGCTGGCACCGGATGGCAGTATTGGGGTTATTGATTTTCAGGGAGCGCTGCATGGGCCATTGCTTTATGACGTCGTGTCTTTACTGAGGGACTGCTACATAGCCTGGCCTGAAGAAAAGATAGACCTCTGGTTTTCCTCATTCATTTCCCGTCATCCGGTATTGGCTGATTATGATCAGGAACAGCTGAAAGTCTGGTTTGATCTCACTGGTTTACAGCGTCATTTGAAATGTCTGGGGATCTTTTCCAGGTTATGGCTGCGTGATGGCAAACCCGGTTACCTTAACGATATTCCAAGAACGCTGGGGTATGTGATGTCCATCTGCCAGCGATACCCTCAGTTCAAAGCCCATGCCGAGTGGTTGCACAAGGGCGTTGAACCGTTGGTCAAAGGGCGGCTCAAACAGGTAATGGAGGAAGCCGGTGTATGAAGGCCATGATACTTGCTGCAGGTTATGGCAAAAGACTCAGGCCAATTACCCTGTCAATGCCCAAACCCCTGGTGCCAGTGGCAGGAAAACCCCTGATTACCTATCATATCGAGCGGCTGGCGCAGGCTGGTTTCAGGGAGCTGGTCATTAATCATGGCTGGCTGGGTGAAAAGATTGAGGAGGCGCTTGGCTCAGGTTCCGGCTGGGGGGTAACTATTCAGTATTCCCCGGAAGGTGTGCCTCTGGAAACCGGCGGTGGGATTTGTCGAGCTTTACCTCTGCTGGCCCAGGGGCAGACGGGTGACAGTGAAGCTCCGTTTTTGGTGGTGAATGGGGATATTTATACGGATATCTGTCTGAAAAATCTGCAGCTTCCTGAAGGTATGCTGGCGCATCTGGTTATGGTCGATAATCCGGACTTTCATCCGGCAGGGGATTTTTGTCTCGATGAGGGGATTCTGTTTGAGAAAGCGGCAATGCCGGAAAAAGCCGGACTGACATTCAGTGGCGTTAGCATACTATCCCCGCGGCTGTTTGATGGGTGCCAGCGTGGAACAGCCTTTGCCCTGGCTCCGTTATTGATTGAGGCCATGCAACAGGGCAGGGTCAGTGGCCAGTACCACAATGGTATCTGGACGGATGTGGGTTCTGTTGAACGGCTACAGGCACTGGAAGGCTATCTTAAAGATCATCTTAAAGACCATCTTCAAGATCAGGACCGGCCTCAAAGTCAAAACAATCTTCAAGATCAGAGCAGGACTTCATGACCGCAATAGTAGTTGGTGCCTTAGTTGGGTTCATGGCCGGTGGACCTTTTGGCGCTATTTTGGGTGCATTTGTTGGTTCCTGGATCAACCGGACCTATTTAGGCGGGCAGGGAGCCGTTGGCTTCGGGGCTTCTGCCGCTTATCGTCAAAAAGCCCAGACCGCCTTTTTCAGGGCAACGTTTCTGGTGATGGGCCGGGTAGCAAAAGCGGATGGCCGGGTTAGTGAGTACGAAATAGAGACGGCACGAGCCATTATGCATAACATGCGCCTCTCTGAAGAGCAGCGCAGGATGGCAATAGAGCTGTTTAATGAGGGAAAGAAGCCATCTTCCGACATTGAAGGTGCGCTTCGGGCATTTCGTGAGGTGGCCGGTGCCAGCACACTGATTCCCATGTTTCTGGAGATTCAGCTGTCGGCAGCTTATGCCGATGGTGGGCTGAGCCCTTCAGAACAAGCGGTATTCAAGCAGGTTTGCAGTATTCTGGGGGTGGGGCGCTTTTCTTTTGATCAGATTCACAAACGGTTCATTGCCCAGAGGGAGTATTATCAGCAAGGTGGATATGATTCCGGAACCGGTGGTAACCGCTCATCATCGGGAATGGATTTGAAACGGGCCTATGATGTTCTGGGCGTGTCAGACAGTGCTTCAGATGCTGAAGTAAAGAAGGCTTACCGTAAGCTGATGAGCGAACACCATCCGGATAAACTGGTGGCAAAGGGGTTGCCTGAAGAAATGATGGCGGTTGCCAAGGAAAAAACCCAGGAAATTCAGGGAGCTTATGATCAGGTTCGGGCAGCCAGGAAGGCCGCTGGATAGTAAGAATAAGCAGCTATTTTCATTATGATTTTGGATGGTTGCTACTTTCGTACAGCCTTCAGGGGAACTTTTTCAGGGTTTAGTTGACTAAATGTTCAACAGGTTCATTCTTTCACTTAACTATCTGGAGGCCGGAGACTGTGATTTATTCAAAACGCAAGCAATTTATGTACTGGCATATTCCAGCCACTACAAGAATTGACCTTGATTCCAATCGATCTGTGATTTATTGCTTTTCAGAGTTGCCCCGAAAGGTGAGGTCAGCATTGAGAAGGAAAAAGAAGTATCTCATTTTCAAAGAAATTAATGAGTTCTCTACGTCAATCGTTGAGAGGGCAGTTCACACTTCTGTGTAGTTCTGTCGGGTAACCGATATTCCTGCTGTGGCCTGGCCCGGGAGGGTCATTTACCAAGGTAGTAAAGTCGTCAATTTTCGTCATCATTATTTCAGGACAGTGCCTTAATAGTGTTGAAGCCTGGTTCGCTTGCCATAAATGGAGTTTGTAATTATGAGTTTTCCTGTTAACAATCATCAGCCCCCTGACTACTGCAATCCCCCACCGAGCTACGAGGAAGTGATGGCGACAGGCTCTGCCACTGCATCAGCGTCAGGTGTTGCGGTGGTTCCCGAAACGCAAAGGATGCTAAAGCTGCAAAAACTCGCAGACCAATATGAATTTTCAAACATCGAAGTATGCAAACTTCGCCAACTGGAAAATTACCATATTGTGGTTATCGCTGACGACAGTAGCTCAATGACTCATAATGCCCGTCGGGTTTCTGAAGAAGATCCTTTCGGCCATGCACCTTCACGTTGGGAAGAACTTTGCCAACGAGTAGGTGTGATCATTGATTTTGCCACAGCATTGGACAAAGATGGCATCGACATCTATTTTTTGAACCGAGGTACCTTTCGCAATATTACCGATCCGAATAAGGCACGGAAGTATTTCGAGGCTCCCCCTGCAGGGAATGCTTCCCTGAAACCAGTTTATGATCAAGTAGTGAGAGATAACCAGATGACTAAACCGGATAGCAAGATTCTGATTTTTATCGCAACAGATGCAGAGCCAACCGAAAGTGACCCACAATGGGCACATACCAGCTTTGATAGTTGGTTACAGGTCCGGAATGCCCCCCATCGGTATCCAATTTCAATTATTGTGTGCACGGATTCCCAAATAGAAAATCACAATTTTAATTATCTGGACAGAGCTTCCACTGCTGTGAATTTTAGCCGTGATTACTTGATCGAAAAACGGCATGTAGAAGAGGTGCAGAAGAGGCATTACTTCGAATTAAGCAAAAAACAATACATGTTAAAATTCCTGTTGGGTGCCATCGACCCAGTTTATGATATGTTGGACGCAAGGGAGCTTACTTCAGAGCAGCTGGCTGAGTATGGGATTGGTGCATCATATACTCAGGCCACCTTACAACAACTGAAGCAATGTATTCTTGTATAGCTGCGGTTTTTTACACGTATCCTGATCAGTCGTATGGCGCTCATCAGCGTCAATTCAAAAGCAGCCTGCCAGGCTTGATCATCAAACTCCTCAAAGAACCCAGGTGCCGGGCCTCCGGCATTAATGACCAGTCCATCGATATGAAAACTTTGTTTTGAATACTAAGATCCATAGGATGAAACCCCTCTGTACTTATTGGTCTGCGTTCATAATATCTATTTTCGAAGTGTAATTTTTCGGATGTCCTGTAGTTTTTCGATAATAATCGTAATTCCTGCAATGACTCAATAGAACTAAATCGGTTAATGAAGGTCTGATCTTTCACTGTCAACAGGTTCATCTCAAATTGGTGAAATCACGGATTGGGGAAATGTAGATGCATGTCACATTTAACGTCAAATATAACTGTGGTCAAAGAGGTTTTTATCGTGAAGACAACTCTTACGATGGGTTTGGTAATGTAACCAGGCTAAATATATATGACGAAAAAAGGAAAGCCTGTCTTTTCGATACTGTCCCGGTTGTAAGGGCGGTATCCTGTGATCATCCCATCCTGGTTGATCCGTGTAAGGTAAGCAGTTGCCTTGTAGAAATGGATTTATCCAGCCGTTATATGGTGGTTGGCGATGAGTGGCGTGGCACTGATTTTCATCGGATTATCAGAAGGTTACAAGAGAGAAGGATTTACGCCCTGACTGAAGTTCAACGCCATGATTTTAATCCGGTAAAATCAATGATTGAAAAAAGCTATTACACCGATGACGGTGAGTTAAGGGACAGTACATTTAAAGATAATCTGTCTCCGGCAAATATGGCTGAAGCGGGAATCAAATTCGTCAGGAATGGGGTCGTAAGTTGCTACTATGGCTACATTGGATCTCATAAACACTATATGAGAGTTTCTTCAGAGTGGCATGGCTGTCAGTCTACACCAACGATCAGGCATCAAGAGTTGTTTAATAGCCCGCCTTGTATAGAGCTTAAAAAATACCAATTTCCGGTTTTGTCCACTGAGTCTGGTGAAGATGTCACTGGGGCAACTTACCGAATGCTTATACCTGGTGGTGTTGGCGGGCATCCACAAGTCGGTTGCAACGCTGCAGTGCTGGTGACTAACAAAAATCATGAATTGCCTGTAATGGACGGCGAAACCGCACAGCACGAAGTGTTGCTGGTAATCATTGACACACTAAAGAAAAAGATCAGAAACAGGATTGAGGAAAGTAATATTGGGATTTTGGACTTCGCCCAACAGGCTCAGCAGGTGATATATCTTGAGCATTTCACCCCCTTATTTGGGAAACTTCAGCTGGCAACAGACCGATTGATCATGCTTATGAACCAGTTTCAATTGCAGGTGGAAGATAAAGATGACAAAGACGAGATCAGGAAAAAAATAGATGAGATTGCTGAGGCGCTGAAAGTGGATGGCATTAAAAAAGAAATGGAAGAAATTATTGGTGCAATTACTAATTATGAGAAGGCAAACTTTGTTTCAACAATGATTAATTGCCCAGCATATCTTAAGCGTAAGGCTGAGATTGATGGTATGCCTGATCTCAATATTGTTGAGCAAGAGCTGGTTAAATTGAGAGAAGTTTATTCCAAACATTTTTTTCTGGATGATTTTTTTAACAGGGCCGTCAATACTGAGGATTTTAACGATTTATTTGCTGATTTTCAGCACTGTTTCTGGAACGGATCAGACGATAATAGATTAATTGTTGATATAACTGTTTCCCGTACTGAACTTCTGAAAAGCATAAACGCAGTTCACGAAAAGGTCGAAGAGCTGTTAACAATCTACCTGGAAGCTTGTAAAAGCGAAGTTCCTGCTGTTTCAGACAACCCTGCCCAAACTTTGCAAAGCCCCCTGTTAGGTGAGATTGTACCCAATCGGTTAAACTCGGCATCCCTGGTTAGTGGTCAAACGTCTATTTCCCGGGGAAAAACAAAAAACGCTTTTAGACTGCCCAACTGCTGCGTAACCGGCTGGTTGACTGACGCTAACCACGTCCTTCACTGTCATTTACCACCTTGATTTTTGGTCACTCTGCACAATGAAAATTCCAGGCTATTCAGGCGGTAAGTTCTCAAGAAATACCGCTTTTTTTGACGCTCTTATGGTTTGTGAGGCCGGGCAAGGTACTCAGTAGACTGCATCTCCTGCAGGCGACTGCGCGTTCTCTTGAACTCAAACGACAGCGTACCACTGGCATAGAGTGCTTCAAGATGAACTTCACAGGATAAAATAAGTTTTACGCCCCGGTCATAGAACTCGTCAATCAGATTGATGAAGCGGCGGGCCTGATCATTCCGGTTGGCATCAAACTGAGGGACAGCCTGAAGAATAACTGAATGGTACAGACAAGCGAGCTCAATGTAGTCATTCTGGCTGCGGGGGCCATCGCACAAATCGTTAAAGGTAAACCAGGCCACATCTCTGCCTGACTTTACGGTGTTAATGGGGCGCCCTGATATTTCAATGCTCTGGCCCGACGCAATATGTTCCGGGTCAGCCGCCAGCTCTGAAAATATCTGCTCCAGCTTTTCATGGTTGGCATCATTGAGGGGCCAATAGTACGTTTCAGCTTTCTCCAGAAGACGCAGACGATAATCAATACTGCCATCAACATTCACCACCAGGGTGTGCTTTTTAATCAGGTCGATGGCCGGAAGGAAGCGGGCTCTTTGCAGTCCATCCCTGTAGAGAAGGTCGGGATCCACATTGGATGTGGCGACCAGGGTGACGCCCCGCTGAAATAGCTGATCCATCAACCCGGCCAGGATCATGGCATCAGTGATATCGGAAACAAAGAACTCATCAAAACAGATGATTCTTGCTTCATTAGAAAGACGTTCAGCGACGATTGACAGCGGGTTTTTCTGCCCCTCAAGTGTCTTAAGCTCTGCATGTACCCGGCGCATAAAGTGGTGGAAGTGCATTCGCAGCTTATCCTGAAAGGGCAGGCAGTGATAAAAAGTGTCCATCAGCCAGGTTTTACCCCGGCCAACGCCTCCCCAGAAATAGAGGCCACGTAAGGGCTCCCGGGGCTTGCCCAGGGCATCTTTAATCTTCTTGAGGAGCGATCCTCCGGGTGGCTGGATCAGTTGTTCATAGAGGTTTTGCAAGTGTTTTACCGCCTCAGCCTGGGCTGGATCCCTGCTAAAACCTTTTTGGGTGATATCCCTGTGATAACAAGCTTGCGGGGTCATAATCATATACTGGAGGATAAAAGGGCGCTGCTTATTGTTTTCATATTTGCACCAGAAGACTGTCAATGTAACTTGACTTCAAGCGGGTGACAAGGCTGGCCTGCTGAACCCTTTCAGGCACATCAGCAGATTTAGTCCAGCTTTATTATGCTGCGTCCGGTCATTATAGGCTTTGATGGATAGCTTCAAGTCAACATAGTGAGTGCGAACCTGGCAATGGCCCTGATGTTATCCAGGGATATTTCTGCTATCTATTTGATGTTCGGTATCACTCTTTGAGAAAGCAGCTAATACAAAGTAAATCAGAGTGGTGGACAGAGTCTGTAGATTCTGCTCGAATCTGACTTGTGCCTTTATGGACTAGGCCAACTTCAATGGAATCTATACAATCTATACAATAGGCAGGCGCTTAAGCACATGGCGTTGTGATTTAATGACAAGGGCGCGGGCCCCACTGAGTGAGGCGATACTGTGGAAAACATGAACGTACTTTGGTTTATCGGTAGTCTGGCGTTTCTGGCGGGGATTCTGTGTGGTGCGCTCGTTTACCATTTATTGTCAGGTGCAAAATCCCGTAGCGGCAGGCTGGAGAGTCAGCTGGATGAACTTCAGCAGGAATTCAAAGAATACCAGGAGCGTGTGGGAGATCACTTCACCACATCAGCTCACCTGATCAATAAACTCACCGATACTTACCGGGATGTCCATGAGCATCTGGCCAATGGTGCGGAAAATCTCTGTAAGGATGAAGAAGTCCGTAACCGGCTTGGCGACTCCCTGTTAAGCAGTAATGCGCTGCTGTCAGGGAAGATTCATAAGCGTCGTAATGAGCGTACGCCACCCCTGGAGCAGCCCAAGGACTACGCGCCTAAATCCAGCTCTGATGAACAGGGAGTTTTGGCTGAAGAGTATGGTTACGGTGAGTCTGCGAAAGAAGGAATGACAACCGATAAGTAAACGGTGACTTACAGCCTTCCTCGCAAAGAAGGCTGTAAGCCAGGCTATTTATGCAAGTTATTCAAGCTTCCAGGGCATCCAGGTACTTCTCGGCATCCAATGCTGCCATGCAGCCAGTACCGGCAGAGGTAATCGCCTGACGATAGATATGATCCATGACATCCCCAGCGGCAAATACCCCTTCTTTTGAAGTCAGTGTGGCATTGCCTGTCAGACCGCTATTCACCCGGATATAGCCATCTTTCATGTCCAGCTGACCGGCAAAAATACCGGTATTTGGCGTATGGCCGATGGCGATAAAGCAGCCCATTGCGGATATTTCTTCAGATTCACCGTTGAGTACGTTTTTAACCCGGACGCCGGTGACCCCCATATCGTCGCCCAGAACCTCATCCAGAACAGAGTCAAGAATCAGTTTGATATTTCCGTTGTGCACGCGATCCATCAATTTGTCCTGAAGGATCTTTTCTGAGCGAAATTCCTGGCGACGATGAATCACAGTAACGCTCCTGGCAATGTTAGAGAGATAGAGCGCTTCTTCAACCGCGGTGTTACCGCCACCAACTACAACGACATCTTTATTTTTGTAAAAGAATCCATCACAGGTTGCGCAGGCAGACACCCCTTTACCCTTGAAGGCTTCTTCACTGTCCAGGCCCAGATAGCGTGCGCTGGCTCCGGTAGCGATAATCAGGGCGTCGCAAGTATAAGTGTGGCTGCCTTTCAGGGTATATGGCTTGTTACTGAAATCCACTTCTTCGATGTGGTCAAAAATAATTTCAGTACCAAAGCGTTTGGCATGGGCTTCCATCTCCATCATCAGGGCGGGGCCCTGAAGTCCTTCCTGTCCGCCTGGCCAGTTATCAACATCCGTCGTGGTGGTCAGCTGACCCCCCTGTTGCATGCCCGTAATCATGATCGGGTTGAGATTGGCCCTTGCTGCATAGACAGCGGCGGTATAGCCCGCAGGTCCGGAACCAAGAATCAACAGGCGGGAGTGTCTGATTATGCTCATTATGTACTCCATTAAGTAGGGGTAATGATTAAATGGCCTTATAATAGCTATAGCCTTTGAGCCATGGCAATTGGCAAAAATTATTGGTTTTATTGTCTGTCGCTATTGCATAAGAAAAGAAAACAAGAGAAATAGCTGTTGCTGGTGTAATATTCCGGTTTCTGGCAAACATTAACAAGAGAGTGATGATAAATAACAGCCCTGCATCAGGCCCTGGTTACTTTATCCAGGGGCTGAAAATGATTTTACTGCCACAGTTGAGATGGTTTGTCTTGATTCCGCTGGTCATTAATATTCTGGTGTTTGCCGGGATTATTTATTGGGCATCGGGACATTTCTCTCTGTGGATGGGGCAACTCACTGGCTGGATGCCTGACTGGCTGGTATTTCTGGAGTATCTGCTATGGCCGCTGTTTTTTCTGGCTCTGGCTGCTGTGATGTTTTTTACGTTTACCATTATCGGGAATTTTATTGCAGCTCCGTTTAATGCCCTGTTGGCGGAAAAAGTGCAGCGAATGGAGGGCGCTGAGCTGCCTGATCTTAAATTGTCTGACTGGCTGACAATTGTACCGAGAAGTATTGGCAGAGAGTTGCGCAAACTGTTGTATTACCTGCCCCGGGCAATAGTGCTGCTGATACTGTCCTTTGTGCCGGTGCTGGGTTTTGTGTTGTGGTTTTTATTCAATGGCTGGATGATGGCTATCCAATACTGTGACTATGCAGCGGATAACCGGGGTGTATCGTTTTCCGAGATGTTATCACGATTGAAACCGACGCTATCAACGTCGTGGCCTTTTGGTGCGGTTGTTAACCTTGCCATGTTGATACCGTTGATCAATTTACTGATTATTCCTGCTGCAGTCGTTGGTGCCTCTCTGTTGTGGGAACGGGAAATAGAGCAGCCTGTTACCGCAGGGTGATTGGATCTTTTATATAGGCAAGGGGTGGGTTCAATGAGTTGTCTTTTCTGTAAAATTGCTGAGGGCGATATTCCCGCAGATAAAGTCTTTGAAGATGATGAGGTGGTGGCATTCAGGGATATTAACCCGGCGGCTCCAACCCATATTCTGGTCATTCCCAAAAAGCATATTGCGACCATGAATGATGCAGTAGCAGAAGACCAGTCACTGCTTGGCAAGATGATGCTGGTGGCAAAAGACATTGCCGCCAGGGAAGGGGTGAGTGAGGATGGTTTTCGCTTTGCCGTTAATACCAACAGCCATGGTGGGCAGTCGGTTTATCATATACACCTTCACCTGTTGGCGGGGCGTCAAATGCAATGGCCTCCCGGCTGATTGTTAGCCACAGAGCTCACGAAGAACGCAAAGGAAGAATGTAAAAACTTTCTTTGAGTTCTTCGCTGTTCGATTGGTATTACCTATTCGTTGTCAATAATTTCGTAACTGTGGGTAATTTCAACACCACCTTTACCCAGCATACGGGCAACCGAGCAGTATTTTTCGGCGGATAAGTTTACGGCACGTTCAACCTGAGATGTTTTGATCCTGCTGCCTTTCACCACAAAAGACAGATGTATTCTGGTAAAAACGGCGGGAATGGCATCTGCACGCTCTGATTCAATATCCACATGGCAGCTGGTCACTTTCTGACGCGCTTTTTCCAGGATATTGACCACGTCAACCGAAGAGCATCCACCTAAACCCATTAGCACCATCTCCATAGGGCTTGGCGCACTCTTCTGGTTTTTATCGGCATCCATTACGATGGAATTGCCACTGTCGGTCAGTCCCAGAAAACGCTGGTTATCAACCCACTTAACTTGTGCCCTCATTTGAAATTCCTGTTCCCGTCTCTAAGACTCTTTCTATTTGCGGGCAATTCTAAAGCCTTTGAGTAAAAACAGCCATTCAATCAGAACCAAGGCACTAATTGGACAGGAGGGCTTAAATTAGGGACCCTTGAGATAGATGACTTTTGATAAGAATCAGGGTATGTCGTCTGGTAAAAGTGACTCCCAAAAATTGACATCAAAATCAAAATTTTCTGATGAGAGGCGTTCGTCAACATACCCAGTCAGTTCGAGATTATTGAAACCTGCAGACCCTATAATTCGTTTTACTAAATTCTGGTTCGGTAAGCCTTTACCATAACAGATGGAGGAAATGGATCTCAGCAGTTGCCGGTCAAGCTGGCCATCCTTCTGGAGGCTCGGCAGCTTCAGCAGCGTGTCCACGTCCCCGGCTTTGGGAAAGCCCCGGCTACTCATCATGGTAGAAATGAAGGCCAGCAGTTGCCGATCAAGCTGGCCATTCTTCTGGAGGCTCGGTAGCTTCAGCAACGTGTCCACGTCCCCGGCTTTTGGCAAGCCTTTACCATGACAGATGGAAGAAATGGAACTTAGCAGTTGCAGGTCAAGCTGGCCATCTTTCTGGAGGCCCGGTAGCTTCAGCAGCTTCTCCACGTCCCCGGCTTTGGGAAAGCCTTTACCATTACAGATGGAAGAAATGGATCTCAGCAGTTGCCGGTCAAGCTGGCCATCCTGCTGGAGGCCCGGTAGCTCAAGGAGCGTTTCCACATCCCCAGCTTTGGGAAAACCCCGAGTACACATCATAGAAGAAATAGAGCGCAGCAGTTGCCGGTCAATCTGGCCGTCTTTCTGTAGGCAGGGCAGCTTCAGTAGCTTCTCCACGTCCCCGGCTTTGGGAAAGCCCCGGCTACTCATCATGGAAGAAATGGAACTCAGCAATTGCCGGTCAGGCTGGCCATCCTTCTGGAGGCACGGTAACGTCAGCAACGTCTCCACGACCCCGGCTTCGGGCAAACCTTTACCGTGACAGAGGGAAGAAATGGAACTCAGCAGTTGCCGGTCAAGCTGGCCATCCTTTTGGAGACAAGGCAGCTTCAGCAGCCTGTCCACGTCCCTGACTTTGGGCAAACCTTTACCGTGACAGAGGGAAGAAATGGAGCTCAGCAGTTGCCGGTCAAGCTGGCCATCCTTCTGGAGGCCCGGCAGCCTCAGCAGCCTGTCCACGTCCCCGGCTT